>JAIERT010000014.1 GCA_019746735.1 Burkholderiaceae bacterium
GCGCCGGTGCGCAAGAGCGGCGACCCGATCGACCGCATGGAGCTGGGCCTGGACACCCTGGTGCCGGACAACCCGAACAAGCCCTATGACATGAAGGAGCTGATCGTCAAGACGGTGGACGACGGCGACTTCTTCGAGATCCAGCCCGAGTACGCCAAGAACATCCTGATCGGCTTCGCTCGCATGGACGGCCAGACCGTGGGCATCGTGGCCAATCAGCCGCTGGTGCTGGCGGGCTGTCTGGACATCAAGAGCAGCATCAAGGCGGCGCGCTTCGTGCGCTTCTGCGACGCCTTCAATATCCCCGTGGTGACCTTTGTCGACGTGCCCGGCTTCATGCCCGGTACCTCGCAGGAGTACGGCGGCATCATCAAGCACGGCGCCAAGCTGCTCTACGCCTACGCCGAATGCACGGTGCCCAAGATCACGGTGATCACGCGCAAGGCTTACGGCGGTGCCTACGACGTGATGGCCTCCAAGCACCTGCGTGGCGATGTGAACTTCGCCTGGCCCAATGCCGAGATCGCGGTCATGGGCGCCAAGGGCGCGGTGGAGATCATCTTCCGTGAGGACAAGGGCGACCCGGCCAAGCTCGCGGCCAAGGAGGCCGAGTACAAGGCCCGCTTCGCCAACCCCTTTGTGGCGGGCGCACGCGGCTACATCGACGACGTAATCCTGCCGCACGAGACCCGCAAGCGCATCTGCCGGTCGCTGGTGATGCTGAAAGACAAAAAACTCGAGAACCCCTGGCGCAAGCACGGGAACATCCCGCTCTGATAGCCCGAGGAGAGAAGAACATGTTCAAGAAGATTCTGATTGCGAATCGTGGTGAGATCGCCTGTCGCGTTATTGCGACCGCGAAGAAGATGGGTATCGCCACCGTGGCCGTCTATTCCGAGGCCGACCGTGACGCTTGCCACGTGATGCTGGCCGACGAGTCCGTGTTGCTCGGCCCCGCGCCGAGCCGCGAGTCCTATCTGGTGGCGGACAAGATCATCGCCGCCGCCAAGCAGACTGGCGCCCAGGCCATTCACCCCGGCTATGGCTTCCTGTCCGAGAACGAGGACTTCGCCAAGCGCGTGGAGGAGGAGGGCCTGGTCTTCATCGGTCCCAAGCACTATTCCATCGCGGCCATGGGCGACAAGATCGCCTCCAAGAAGCTGGCCAACGAAGCCAAGGTCAGCACCATCCCCGGCCACAACGAGCCCATCCTCACGCCCGAGGAGGCCGTGCAGATCGCGCAGAAGATCGGCTACCCCGTGATGATCAAGGCCTCGGCCGGTGGCGGCGGCAAGGGTCTGCGCGTGGCCTACAACGACAAGGAGTGCTTCGAGGGCTACACCTCCTGCCGCAACGAGGCGCGCAACAGCTTCGGCGACGACCGCGTCTTCATGGAGAAGTTCGTCCAGGAGCCGCGCCACATCGAGATCCAGGTGCTCGGTGACAGCCACGGCAATGTGATCTATCTGAACGAGCGCGAATGCTCGATCCAGCGCCGCCACCAGAAGGTGATCGAGGAGGCGCCGAGCCCCTTCATCACCGAGGCCACGCGCAAGGCCATGGGCGAGCAGGCCGTGGCCCTGGCCAAGGCCGTGAAGTACCAGAGCGCGGGTACCGTGGAGTTCGTGGTCGGCAAGGACCAGGACTTCTACTTCCTCGAGATGAACACCCGCCTGCAGGTCGAACACCCGGTGACCGAGTGCATCACGGGCCTGGATCTGGTGGAGCTCATGATCCGCGTGGCTGCGGGCGAAAAGCTGCCGCTGGGCCAGGCCGATGTGCAGCGCAAGGGCTGGGCCATCGAGTGCCGCATCAACGCCGAGGATCCCTTCCGCAACTTCCTGCCGTCCACGGGGCGCCTGGTGCGTTTCATCCCGCCGCAGCAGAGCATGTGGCAGGGACAGACGCAGCCGCTCATGGGCGTGCGCGTGGACACCGGCGTGCAGGAGGGCGGCGAGATTCCCATGTACTACGACTCGATGATCGCCAAGCTCATCGTGCACGGCAAGGATCGCATGGAGGCGATCGCCAAGATGCGCGAGGCGCTCAACGGCTTCGTGATCCGCGGCATCAGCTCCAACATCCCCTTCCAGGCCGCGCTGCTGGCGCACCCGGACTTCGTGGCTGGCCAGTTCAACACAGGTTTTATCGCCCAGCACTACGGTCAGGGTTTTTCTTCGGAAGATGTCCCGCACGAGGACCCGAGTTTCCTCGTGGCGCTCGCCGCCTTCGTGCGTCGCAAGTCGCGCGAACGCACGACCACCATCACAGGTCAGCTGCCGGGTTACGCGGTGGACGTGGGCAAGGACTATGTGGTGATCACCCTCGCCGCCGATGGCCAGCACAGCCACACGCCGGTGCACGTCGACGAGTTCGTGGGCGAGACCGGCAAGGCCCGTGTGCGCGTCGGCGCCCAGACCTACGAGATCGTCAGCAACTCGCGCCTCAACGACGTGATCATCGCCGGCACGGTCAACGGGCAGCCCTTCACCGCGCAAGCGGAGCGCGGTACGCCCAAGAACCCGCTGGCCCTGCGGCTGCAGCACAACGGCACCAAGATCGACGCCCTGGTGATTTCGCCGCGCATGGCCGAGCTGCACCGGCTGATGCCCTACAAGGCGCCGCCGGACCTGAGTCGCTATGTGCTTTCGCCCATGCCGGGCCTGCTGGTCGACGTGGCCGTACAGCCGGGCCAGAAGGTGCAGGCCGGCGAGCGCGTGGCCGTGATCGAGGCCATGAAGATGGAGAACGTGCTGTTCGCCGCGGCCGATGGTGTCGTGGCCAAGGTGCTGGCGGGCAAGGGCGAGAGCCTGAGCGTTGATCAACCCATCGTCGAGTTCGAGGCATGAGCACACGTCCTTTCAAGGTGCTGGGCATCCAGCAGATCGCCATCGGGGGGCCTGACAAGACCCGTCTGCAAAAGCTCTGGGTCGAGATGCTGGGCCTGCAGGTCACGGGCACCTTCCGTAGCGAGCGCGAGAACGTGGACGAGGACATCTGCGCCATGGGCCGTGGCGTGCATGCGGTGGAGGTGGACCTGATGCAGCCACTGGACCCTTCGATGAAGCCGGCAGTGCACACCACGCCGCTGAACCACGTGGGCCTGTGGATCGACGACCTGCCCAAGGCCGTCGAGTGGCTCACGGCCCGGGGCGTGCGATTCGCGCCCGGTGGCATCCGCAAGGGCGCGGCCGGCCATGACATCTGTTTCCTGCACCCCAAGGCCAGTGAGGAATTCCCGATTGCAGGCGAAGGCGTGTTGATCGAGCTCGTGCAGGCACCGCCCGAGGTGGTGGCCGGACTTTCTTGATAGGTGCAAACCCCGTAAGGTATCGTTCAGCCGCATCCCTATACTGGCGCGCACAACATTGGGGCGCGGCCAGGAGGCTCTAGCCTGTATTGCGGAATGGATACGTCATGGGATTCCTGAATCGTGGGCTCGGCCCTGGCATCTGGCTGATGCGCCGTCTGCCCTTGGCCGGCAAGCTCCTGGTCCTGCTGGGCGTGGTGTTGCTGGCCTTGGGCATGGACCGCCTCCTGGGTCTGGCCTCGGGCCTGGTGGTGGTGGCGCTGCTGGCCTATTTGATGCTGGCTTTTTACGTCAGCTTCATGGCCGACCTCAAGAGAGTGATGACCGTGATGGAGCAGACCGCTCAGGGCAACCTGCGCGAACCCCTGCAGTTGCAGGGACACGACGAGGTGGCCACCATGGCCCGTGCCCTCCGGACCATGGTGGCGAGCCTGTCCGGCATGGTGGCCAGCATCCGCAGCAACTCCGCGCTCGTCGCTCATGCCGGCCAGAGCCTGGCCGCGGGCAACCGCGAGCTGTCGGACCGGACGGAGCAGCAGGCGGCCAACCTGGAGCAGACCTCGGCTAGCGTGCAGGAGCTCTCCAGCACCGTGCAGGGGAATGCCGGCACCACGCAGCAGGCCAACAGCCGGGCGGCCCAGGTGCGCGATGTGGCCGACCGCGGCGCCCAGGCCATGGCCGAGGCCGTGCGCACGGTGGAGGCGAGCCTGGGCAGCGCGCAGCGCATGAACGAAATCATCGGCGTGATCGACGGTCTGGCCTTCCAGACCAATATCCTGGCGCTCAACGCGGCGGTGGAGGCCGCGCGTGCGGGCGAGGCCGGGCGCGGCTTTGCCGTGGTGGCGGCGGAGGTGCGCACGCTGGCCCAGCGCAGCGCGGAGTCGGCCAAGGAGATCCGCCAGCTCATCAACACCTCGTCCAGCCAGGTCACGGCCAGCGTGCAGCAGATCCGCACGGCGGGCAGCAGCATCGGCGAGATCGTCTCGGGCATCCGTGGGGTGGCCGAGAGCATGTCCAGCATTTCGGTGTCCAGCGCCGAGCAGAGCACCGCGCTCAACGAGATCACGGCGGCGATCCGCCAGCTCGACGAGATCACCCAGCGCAACGCGACCATGGTCGAGCATGCGGTGGAGCAGGCCGTGAAGCTCGAGCAGCGTGCCTCCACGCTGGCCGAGGCGGTGGTGGCCTTCCGACTGCAGCAGGGTACGGCCGACGAGGCGCTGGCCCTGGTGCACAAGGCCGTGCGCTACCGGCAGCAGACCACGCGCGAAGGCTTCGTGCGCGACCTGACCAACCCGGCCCAGGGTTTTCACGACCGCGACATGTACATCTTTGCGCTGGACCGCGCGGGCCATTACGTGGCCTTCGGTGGCAACCCGGCCAAGGTGGGCACGCGTGTGCAGGACATCCCGGGTATCGACGGCCAGGGCCTGCTGGAAGCCATCGTGGCCCAGGCGGAGCGCGAGCCGGGCTGGGTCGAATACGACATCACCAACCCCACGACGGGCGTGGTGCAGACCAAGATGTCCTACGTGCTGCAGGTCGATGACCTGTACGTGGGCTGCGGGGTCTACAAGAACCTCGTGGCGTCCTGAGCGGGGCTCAGGCGCCGCCTTCGCGGCGTGCCCGGGCACGGGCCAGAGCGGCTTCGATGACCGCGCGCTTCCTGTCCAGCACGGTCGGGTCGGTGTGCTGGCTGTGGGCCGGCAGGTCAGCCAGTTTGGCCTGGGCCTTGGCTTCGAGGCGCAGGGCGTTCTCGGCTTCGTCGCGCTGCAGGCGCAGCACATGGAAGTCGTAGCGCCGCCGGGCCGTGTCGGCCTGCTGCGGTGACCACGCGGCCCAGCCCGTGCGCTCGCCGCTGACGCTCTCCATGCGGATGCAGTCCACGGGGCAGACCGGGATGCAGAGTTCGCAGCCTGTGCAATACACCTCGATCACCGTGTGCATGCGCTTGTTGGCGCCCAGGATGGCGTCGGTGGGGCAGACCTTGAGGCAGAGCGTGCAGCCGATGCACCAGTCCTCGTCGATCACGGCCACGGTCATCGGGCCTTCGGCGCCGAACGCGGGGTTCAGCGCCTGTATGGGCTGGCCCGTCAGGGCCGCCAGTCTTTGCACGCCCTCGGCGCCGCCCGGCGGGCACTGGTTGATCGCGGCCTGACCGTCCGCAATGGCCTGCGCATAGGCCGCGCAGTCGGGGTAGCCACAGCGTGTGCACTGGGTCTGGGGCAGGGCATCGAGGATCTGGGCGGCGGTCACGGGCATGGCGGCCCGATTATCCCGCGACCCTGGAGTCCGCCCCAGACTCAGGCGGGGGATCTGGCGTTCTTGCGGCCGCCGGATTTCACGGCGGTATTGTGGTCGCGGATGAAGGCGCGCACCTCGGGATAGACCAGTTCGCGCCAGCGGCGGCCCGAGAAGATGCCGTAGTGGCCCGCGCCCTGGACCTCGTAGTGGCGTTGCTGGCCGGTCGGTACGCCGGCGCAGAGATCATGCACGGCCCGGGTCTGGCCCGAACCCGAGATGTCGTCAAGCTCGCCCTCGATCGAGAGCAGGGCCGTGGTCCGGATGTCCTGCGGCCGCACGCGTTCGATCTGGCCGTCCTCACCCTGCACGTCCCAGGTACCGTGCACGAGGCTGTAGTCCTGGAACACGGTCTTGATGGTCTCGAGGTAGTAGTCCGCGTCCATGTCGAGCACCGCGTTGTACTCATCATAGAACTGGCGGTGCGCTTCGGCACTGGTGTCATCGCCCTTGATCAGGTGTTCGAAATAGTCATAGTGGCTCTGGGCATGGTGCTGGGGGTTCATGGCCACGAAGCCCGCATGCTGCAGGAAGCCGGGGTAGACCTTGCGACCCGCGCCGGGGTAATTGCTGGGCACGCGGTAGATCACGTTGTGCTCGAACCAGCTGTGGCTCTTGGTCAGGGCCAGGTTGTTGACGGCTGTCGGTGACTTGCGCGCATCGATCGGGCCGCCCATCATGGTCGTGGACAGGGGCGTGGTCTCGCCGCGGCTGGCCATTAGCGACACCGCGGCCAGCACCGGCACCGTGGGCTGGCACACGCTCATGACGTGGCAGTTGCCGTACCCGTGCTGCAGATGGCGAATGAACTCCTGCACGTAGTTGACGTAGTCGTCGAGGTGGAATTCACCCTCGGACAGCGGCACCATGCGCGCGTTCTTCCAGTCCGTGATGTAGACCTTGTGGTCCTTGAGCATGGTGCGCACCGTGTCGCGCAGCAGCGTGGCATAGTGGCCTGAGAGCGGCGCCACGATCAGCACGACAGGCTGGGCCTTGAGCTTGGTCAGGGTGGCGGGATCGTCCGAGAAGCGCTTGAAGCGGCGCAGCTCGCAGAAGGGTTTGTCGATCTCCACGCGCTCGTGGATGGCGACGTTGACGCCGTCCACGTCCACGGTGCGGATGCCGAACTCGGGTTTCTCGTAGTCCTTGCCCAGACGGTGGAGCAGGGCGTAGCCGGCGGCCATGCGCTGGGCGTGGGGCAGATGGGCCAGGGGTGACAGCGGGTTGTTGAAGGCCTTGGCCGTGGCCTGGGCCAGATCGGCGAAAGGCTCCATCAGGGAGCGCTGGGCTTCATAAAGCTGGTAGAGCATGGGGGCTCCCGTGTTTGAGTATGCTGCAGTGCAATATAACAGTTGCATCCGGTTTTTGCATCCGCAAAAACGTCAGGATCACCCGTCATTCTTTTTGCCGTGCAACGCTGTCCTTTCCTGGCCAGTGCCCTGGGCGTTGCCACCCGCCTTCTGACCGGAGCCTCCATGACCCGCATCGCCGATGCCGCGAGCCTGAGCTCGCGCCAGAATCTGCAGCCCAGCCCGCGCATGCCGGTACTTTTCATCGGCCATGGCAGCCCCTTGAACGTGATCGAGCCCAACGCGTTCCGGCCGAAGTGGGAGGCGCTGGGCCTGGAATTCGGCGGGGGGCCGGGCGCACACTGGCCCCGGCCACAGCTCATTCTCTGCATCTCGGCCCACTGGATCACGCCCGGCTGGTGGCTCACAGGCATGGAAAAGCCGCCGACCATCCACGACTTCGGCGGCTTTCCGCAGGCCCTGTTCGACCAGCAGTACCCGGCCCCGGGCGCGCCCGTCGTGGCCCGGGCGCTCAGCAGCGAGCTCAAGGACCCTAGCCAGGGCCAGCCCTTGAACCTGGACGAACAGGCCTGGGGTCTGGACCACGGCACTTGGTCGGTGCTCAAGCCCATGTTCCCGGCGGCCGACATTCCCGTGCTGCAGCTCAGCCTGGACTACAGCCGCCCGCCGGCCGAGCATTACGCCTTGGGGCAGCAACTGCGCGCCCTGCGCGAGCGCGGCGTGCTGATCGTGGGCAGCGGCAACATCGTGCACAACCTGCGCACCATGCGCCGCGGTGCGGCGACCGACCAGGCCTATGACTGGGCGCTGGAGTTCGACCAGCGCATGGGCAGCCACATTGCGCAGGGCGAGCTCGACGCGCTGGCCGGCTTTCTGCAGCTCGGCGAACTGGCCCGTCTCGCCCACCCCACACACGACCACTTCCTGCCGCTGCTGCATGCCGCGGGTGCCGTGCATGTAGGCGAGGCGCCGCGTTTCTTCAACGAGAAGTTCCAGGGGGCCTCGATCTCCATGCGCTCGGTCGTCTGGTCCTGAGCAGAAGTCGTACCCCACGTCGCGGTCATCGTCTGCCGCTGTCCGCGAGCCCCATGCGACCCTGGTGCCCCGTACCGGGAAGTGGGGCCTGCGGCTTGTGCTCCCATGGCGCTGCCGGGCGGCCAGGCCGCGCCGAAGCCGTCACAGGAGGGAGCGCAACAGCAGGCTGCTGCCCGTGAGCAGCAACACACCATGGAGCAGCTGCAGGAAGCGCTGCCGGTTCAGGCGCAGGCTGACGTGATGGCCGATCCACAGGCCCAGTGCCACGGCCGGCAGCAGGCACAGCACCAGCCAGAGCAGCTCGGGATCGAGCAAACGGCCGGCCAGCAGGAAGAGCGCGACACGGATCACCGAGCTGAACATGAGCACGGCGGTCTGCGTGGCGCGGATCTGCTGCACGTCGTCGAGGCGGCGCAGCAGGTAGATGGAATAGACCCAGCCGCCGGCCCCGAAGAGGGCGCTGAAGACGCCGCCCGTGCTGCCGTACCACCAGGCCCAGCGCGCATCCAGCTCCTTGCGCGGCGCTGCGGCAGGTTGCCTGAGGCCGCGCAGGGCATAGAGCACCACAAAGGCGCCCAGCAAGGGCATGAGGAGCCGGACCGGCAGGGTGAAGAGCAGCCAGGCGCCCAGCGCGCTGCCCCCGCACAGCCAGGGCACGAGGCGCCAGAGTTCGCGCCGCGCCACATGCTCGCTCAGGCGCCAGCCATTGGACCAGGAGGCGGCCATGTCGGTCAGCGCCAGCGTGGGCACGACGGTGGACAGCGGCAGAAGGTGGGCCAGCAGCGGCGCGCTGACCAGGGTGGAGCCGAAGCCCACGAGGCCGAAGACCACGTAGGCGAAGGTGATCACGGGTTCGGCGTAGAGCAGGGTGAGCAGATCGGGCATGCGCCGACTGTATACCGTGGCCGGTGGTATCTTCGGCGGCGATATGGCTGATTCACAACCTCTACCCCTTTCGTTCCGGCGTCCGCGCATCGGCCTGGCCCTGGGCAGCGGCTCGGCCCGTGGCTGGTCGCACATCGGCGCCATCCGTGCGCTGGAGCGTGCGGGCATCGTGCCCGACATCGTCTGTGGCACCTCCATCGGTGCGCTCGTCGGGGCGGTCTATGCGGCGGGCGAGCTGGACCGCTTCGAGCCCTGGGTGCGCACCCTGAGCTGGAAGTCCGTGCTCGGGCTCATGGACTTCAAGATGGGCGGCGGCCTGATCGAAGGCGGCAAGCTGCTCGACTTCTTCCGCAACCGCTACGAGGACCGCGGTATCGAAGGTCTGGCCAAGCCCTATGCTTGCGTGGCGACCGAGCTCTACAGTGGTCGCGAGGTCTGGTTGCGTGACGGGCCGGTGCTGGACGCGGTACGCGCGTCGATCGCCTTGCCGGGCCTGTTCACGCCGGCGCAGCATGAGGGGCGGCTGCTGTTGGACGGGGGACTGGTCAACCCGGTGCCGGTCTCGCTGTGCCGCGCCATGGGGGCCGACATCGTGATTGCGGTCGACCTCAACTGGGACATCATGCTGCGGCATAACCGCGTGGCGGGCCGTGCCAGCGCTGCCGAGGAAGCCGATGCGACCGAGGGCTCGGGCGGTCTGCTGCAGGCCATCGTCGCGCGCCTGCGGCCGGCCCGAGGCAACGGCCGCGACAAGGGCCAGGCCATGCCCTCCATGCTGGACGTGCTGACCACCAGCCTCAACATCATGCAGATGCGCATCACGCAGAGCCGCCTGGCCGGCGAGCCCGCCGATGTGCTGATCCGTCCGCGCCTCAACGACGTGGCGCCCATGGACTACCACCTCGCTGCCTCGACCATCGCCGAGGGTGAGCGCGCAGCCGAGTTCGCCCTGCCGCAGATCCGCGACGTGCTGGGCAGTCCCTGAGCCGGTGCTATCCTGCCGGCAACGATGCAGACGAGGGCCTTCGCCATGTCGCAGCCAGCACCCGGCACCGTGGACGAGAGTCCGGCCGCCGAGCACGAGCCCCGCCGCCATGCCGAGACGGCTGGCGAGCATCTGGTCGCCCGGGTGCCACGGGCGCGTCTGGACCAGCCGGTTGCCGAGGTCATCGAGGCGCTGCTGGGGCAGGCCCACGATTGCGTGGATATCGTCTGCGTGCTGGACGCCGAGGAGCGCCTCTGCGGCGTGATTCCGCTGGTCCGCCTGCTGGCCCTGCCCCGCGATACCCCCCTGGCACGCGTCATCGACAGGGACTTCCCGCGCGTGCATGCGGGCACGGACCAGGAGCGGGTCGCCTCGCTGGCCTTGCACCACGCGCTCGCCGCCATCCCCGTGATCGACGCGCACCACCGCCTGCTCGGGGTCGTGCCCTCCGAAGCGCTGCTGCGTGTCCTGCGGCGCGAGCATGTGGAGGACCTGCATCGACTTGCCGGCATCACGCGTGAACACCAGCGCGCGCGCGAGGCCATGCTGGAGCCACCCTTGCGCCGTCTGCGCCACCGGCTGCCCTGGTTGCTGCTCGGCCTGCTGGGCAGCACGCTGGCCACCTTCATCGTGGCGCGCTTCGAGGCTGCCCTGGCGGTGCACCCGGCCATCGTCTTTTTCGTGCCGGGCCTGGTCTACCTGGCCGATGCCATCGGAACCCAGACCGAGACGGTGGCCGTGCGCGGCATGTCCCTCAGCCACGCCCGCCTGTCTTCTCTGGTGGCGGGGGAACTGCGCACCGGTCTGCTCATCGGCCTGGTGCTGGGCGGGCTCACGCTGCCCGCTGTCTGGCTGGTGTTTGGCGAGCTCCAGCTCGCGCTGGCTGTGGCGGCTTCCCTGGTGGCGGCAGGGGGGATCGCCACCACCATCGGCCTGCTGCTGCCCTGGCTGCTGGGCCGACTGGGCAGCGATCCGGCCTATGGCAGCGGCCCGCTGGCCACCATCGTCCAGGATCTGCTGAGCCTGCTGACCTACTTTTTCATCATCAGCCTGGTGGTGCTCTAGCCTGGCACGCCCATGAAAAAAGCCGCCCGGGGGCGGCTTCCTCACGGCTCGCGGCCGGGGGCTCACATCACCTTGGCAATGGCCTGGCAGACGTAGTCGATGTTCTTGCTGTTGAGCGCGGCCACGCACATGCGACCGGTGTCGGTGCCATAGACGCCGAACTCGCTGCGCAGGCGCACCATCTGGTCCTTGCTCAGGCCCGAATAGCTGAACATGCCGATCTGGCTGGTGATGAAGCTCATGTCCTGCTTCACGCCGGCGGCCTTGAGGCCGTCGACCAGTTTCTGGCGCATGGCCTTGATGCGCACGCGCATCTCGCCCAGTTCCTTCTCCCAGAGGGCGCGCAGCTCGGGGTTGTTGAGCACGGCCGCCACCACGGCACCGCCATGCGTGGGCGGATTGCTGTAGTTGGTGCGGATCACGATCTTGAGCTGGGACAGCACGCGATCGGCCTCTTCCTTGCTGGTGCACAGCACCGACAGGGCGCCCACGCGTTCGCCGTAGAGGCTGAAGCTCTTGGAGAAGCTGGTGGAGACAAAGAAGGTCAGGCCGGCAGCGACGAACTTGCCGATCACGGCACCGTCCTCGGCGATGCCGTTGCCAAAGCCCTGGTAGGCCATGTCCAGGAAAGGAACAAGGTCCTTGGACTTGATGGCGGCAATGACCTGGTCCCACTGGGCGGCCGTGATGTCGTAGCCGGTGGGGTTGTGGCAGCAGGCGTGCAGCAGCACGATGGTGCCGGCCGGGGCGGCCTGGATGTCGGCCAGCATGCCGGTGAAATCCACACCACGCTTGGCGGCGTCGTAGTAGCGGTAGCTCTCGACCGTGAAGCCGGCATTGGTGAACAGCGCGCGATGGTTTTCCCAGCTCGGGTCGGAGATCAGCACCTTGGCGTTCGGATTAAGGCGCTTGAGGAAGTCGGCGCCGATCTTCAGGCCGCCGGTGCCGCCGATGCCCTGCACGGTGGCGACGCGGCCGCTCTTGACGGGTTCGCTGTCGGCGCCGAAGACCAGGCTCTTGACGGCGGCGTCATAGGCGGCGATGCCGTCGATGGGCAGGTAGCCACGGGCCGTGGGCTTGTCCATCATGGCCTTTTCGGCGGCCTGCACGCACTGCAACAGGGGCAGCTTGCCGTTGTCGTCGAAGTAGACGCCGACGCCAAGGTTGACCTTGCTGGGATTGGTATCGGCGTTGAACTGCTCGTTCAGACCCAGGATGGGGTCGCGCGGGGCCATTTCGACGGCGGAGAACAGGGACATGTCGATTCCTTGGAAAAGTCAGTTTTGGGAAGTAGGAGCAGACCGCTGACACTGGTCAGCAGAATGGCGTATTCTTGTCGGTTGCCCGCAATTTTACCGGTCCGACGGATCAGCTTTCCATGACCAACGCATCAGTGGCCCCCGTGGTGGACAAACCGGCGGATGAGACACCGTCCGGACAGTTCGTGACCTTTCCTGGCTCCCCCTTCGAGCTCTACCAGCCCTACCCGCCGGCTGGCGACCAGCCCGAAGCGATCCGGCAGCTGGCTGAGGGTATCGTGGACGGTGAGGTGTTCCAGACCCTGCTCGGCGTGACCGGCTCGGGCAAGACCTACACCATGGCCAACGTGATCGCCCGCCTGGGACGGCCGTCCATCGTCTTTGCTCCCAACAAGACGCTGGCGGCCCAGCTCTACAGCGAGTTCCGCGAGTTTTTCCCGAAAAACGCCGTGGAGTACTTCGTCAGCTACTACGACTACTACCAGCCCGAGGCCTATGTGCCGCAGCGCGACCTCTTCATTGAGAAGGACAGCGCAATCAACGAGCACATCGAGCAGATGCGCCTGTCCTGCACCAAGAGCCTGCTGGAGCGGCGCGACGTGGTCATCGTGGCCACGGTCTCGGCCATCTACGGTATCGGCAAGCCCGAGGACTACCACCAGATGATCCTGACGCTGCGCGCCGGCGACAAGCTGGGCCAGCGCGACGTCATCGCCCAGCTGGTGCGCATGCAGTACCAGCGCAACGACATGGATTTCTCGCGCGGCACCTTTCGCGTGCGCGGCGACACCATCGACGTGTTTCCCGCCGAGCACTCCGAGCTGGCCTTGCGCATTGAGCTCTTCGACGACGAGATCGAGACCTTGCAGCTCTTCGACCCCTTGACCGGCCGCATCAAGCAGAAGATCGCGCGCTTCACGGTCTACCCCAGCAGCCACTATGTGACGCCGCGCGAGCAGGTGCTCAAGGCGGTGGAGACCATCAAGGTCGAGCTGGCCGAACGGCTCAAGGAACTCACCGCCATGGGCAAGCTGGTCGAGGCCCAGCGCCTGGAGCAGCGCACCCGCTTCGACCTGGAAATGCTGTCCGAGGTGGGGCACTGCAAGGGCATCGAGAACTACACCCGCCACCTCAGCGGTGCCGCCCCGGGCGACCCCCCTCCCACGCTGACCGACTATCTGCCGCGCGACGCCCTGATGTTCCTGGACGAAAGCCATGTGCTCATCGGCCAGCTCGGCGGCATGTACAACGGCGACCGCGCGCGCAAGACCACACTGGTGGAGTACGGTTTCCGCCTGCCCAGCGCGCTGGACAACCGTCCGCTGAAATTTGAGGAGTTCGAGACCAAGATGCGGCAGGCGGTCTTCGTCTCGGCCACGCCGGGCGACTGGGAGAAACAACACGCCGGCGCCGTGGTGGAGCAGGTGGTGCGTCCGACCGGCCTGGTGGACCCCGAGGTCGAGGTGCGGCCCGCCACCCATCAGGTTGACGACGTGTTGCAGGAGATCCGCCTGCGCGTGGAGAAGAAGGAGCGCGTGCTGATCACCGTGCTGACCAAGCGCATGGCCGAGCAGCTGACCGACTACCTGACGGACAACGGCGTCAAGGTGCGCTATCTGCACAGCGATGTGGACACGGTGGAGCGGGTCGAGATTCTGCGCGACCTGCGCCTGGGCCAGTTCGACGTGCTGGTGGGCATCAACCTGCTGCGTGAGGGCCTAGATATTCCCGAGGTCTCGCTGGTGGCCATCCTGGACGCTGACAAGGAGGGCTTCCTGCGCTCCGAGCGTTCGCTGATCCAGACCGTGGGCCGGGCTGCGCGCAACCTCAACGGCAAGGCCATCCTGTATGCCGACCGGGTAACTGATTCCATGGCGCGTGCCATAGGCGAAACCGAGCGCAGACGGGTGAAGCAGCAGGCGCACAACACAGCCCATGGCATCACGCCGCGCGCCATCGTCAAGCAGGTGCGCGACCTGATCGACGGCGTCTACAGCGAGAAGGCCGGCCGCGAGGCCGAGCGCCTGGAGCAGGAGGCCATGGCCCGTGCCCAGGTCGAGGACATGAGCGAGAAGGACGTGGCCCGCGAGATCAAGCGGCTGGAAAAGCAGATGCTGGAACACGCCCGCAACCTGGAATTCGAGCAGGCGGCCCGGGTGCGCGACCAGCTGTCCATGCTCAAGTCGCGCGCCTTCGGCGCCGCGGTACCCGACCGGGCGGCCTGAAAATCCTTTGCTGACAAGGACTTGCCTCAATTCCCGGTGATCCCGAGCGAGGCACTGGGTTTTTTGGTAAACTTGAGTCCGTTACTCGGAAAAGGAGCTTGCCATGCGCCTCACCACCAAAGGCCGCTTTGCGGTCACCGCCATGATTGATCTGGCCCTGCGCCAGAACAATGGTCCCGTGACCCTGGCCGCCATCAGCCAGCGGCAGCAGATTTCCCTGTCCTATCTGGAGCAGCTGTTCGGCAAGCTGCGCCGTCATGAGCTGGTCGAGTCCACCCGGGGCCCGGGTGGCGGTTACACCCTGGCGCGCAAGGCGGCCGACATCACCGTGGCCGACATCATCCTGTCGGTGGACGAGCCCATCGATGCCACCCAGTGCGGCGGCAAGGAAAACTGCCTGGGCGAGGGTGGTCGTTGCATGACGCATGAGCTCTGGGCCACCCTCAACACCCGCATGGTCGAGTTCCTCGACTCGGTCACGCTGCAGAAGCTGGTCGACGACCAGCTGGCCAAGGGCATCACCATCGAGGACAAGCCAGCTGTCAAGCGCGCGATCTCGGCCGCGCCCGTGGTCAAGCCGGTGCGCGTCAACGCGCCCAACTCGGTGTTCGCCCTGGGTAACGCTTTCTCCAAGTCCTGATTTTTCGACTTTTCTCTGTTTTTTTGCCATGGACATGACGCCCCACTTCCCGATCTATATGGACTACGGTGCCACCACGCCCTGCGACACGCGCGTGGTCGACGCCATGATCCCCTGGTTGCGCGAGCATTTCGGCAACCCGGCTTCGCGCAGCCACGCCTGGGGCTGGGAGGCCGAGGAGGCCGTCGAGAAGGCGCGCGGCCATGTGGCCGACCTGATCGGCGCCGACCCGCGCGAGATCGTCTGGACCTCCGGTGCCACCGAATCCATCAACCTGGCCCTCAAGGGCGCGGCCCAGTTCTACAAGGGCAAGGGCAAACACCTGATCACCCTCAAGACCGAGCACAAGGCCGTGCTTGACACCATGCGCGAACTCGAGCGCCAGGGCTTCGAGGTGACCTACATGGACGTCATGGAAGACGGCCTGCTGGATCTGGACGCGCTGAAGGCGGCCATCCGCCCTGACACCATCCTGATCAGCGTGCTGTTCGTGAACAACGAGATCGGCGTCATCCAGGACATCCCGGCCATCGGCGCGCTGTGCCGCGAGAAGGGCATCCTGCTGCACGTGGATGCCGCGCAGGCCACGGGCCGCGTCGAGATCGACATGGACAAGCTCCCGATCGACCTGATGAGCATGACCGCCCACAAGACCTACGGTCCCAAGGGCATCGGCGCCCTGTACGTGCGCCGCAAGCCCCGCGTGCGCATCGAGGCGCAGATGCACGGCGGCGGTCATGAGCGCGGCATGCGCTCGGGCACGCTGCCCACGCACCAGTGCGTGGGCATGGGCGAGGCCTTCCGCATCGCCAAGCTGGAGATGGCCCAGGATCTGGAAAAGGCGCGTCGCCTGCAGAAACGCCTGCTCGACGGCCTCAAGGACATCGAACAGGTCTACATCAACGGCAGCCTCGAGCGTCGTGTGCCGCAGAACCTGAACATGAGCTTCAACTTCGTCGAGGGCGAGTCGCTGATCATGGGTATCAAGGGCCTGGCGGTGTCCTCCGGCTCGGCCTGTACCTCGGCCAGCCTGGAACCCAGCTATGTGCTGCGTGCCCTGGGCCGCAGCGACGAGCTGGCCCACAGCAGCCTGCGCATGACCATCGGCCGTTTCACGACCGAGGAAGAGATCGACTACGCGATCACCACCATCAAGCACAACGTGGCCAAGCTCCGCGAACTCAGTCCCCTGTGGGAAATGTTCCAGGACGGCGTGGACCTCAGCACGATTCAATGGGCGGCTCACTGAGCCCTAAGGAGAAAAATCATGGCATACAGCGAAAAAGTCATCGACCACTACGAAAATCCGCGCAACGTCGGTTCCTTTGAAAAGGGCGACGACACGGTGGGGACCGGCATGGTGGGCGCACCGGCCTGCGGCGACGTGATGAAGCTGCAGATCAAGGTGAACCCCAGCACCGGTGTCATCGAGGACGCACGTTTCAAGACCTACGGCTGCGGTTCGGCCATCGCCTCCAGTTCGCTCGTGACCGAGTGGGTCAAGGGCAAGACCCTGGACGAGGCTGCGGCGCTGAAGAACAGTGTGATCGCCGAGGAACTGGCTCTGCCGCCGGTCAAGATCCACTGCTCCATCCTGGCTGAAGACGCCATCAAGGCCGCGGTGGATGACTACCGCAAGAAGCATGCGAACTGAATCGGGCTTCGGGGTTTGAAAGACTGACATGAGCGTTTCCCTGACTGAAGCCGCGGCCCGGCACGTGACCCGTTACCTCGCCAAAAGGGGCAAGGGCGTGGGTGTGCGCCTGGGGGTCAAGACCACGGGCTGCTCGGGCCTGGCCTACAAGCTGGAGTACGTGGACGAGATCGCCCCGGAGGACGTCGTGTTCGAAGGGCATGGCGTCAAGGTGCTGGTCGATCCCAAGAGCCTGTCCTATATCGATGGGACGGAGCTGGACTTCGTGCGCGAAGGCCTGAACGAGGGCTTCAGGTTCAACAACCCCAACGAGCGCGATCGTTGTGGATGTGGTGAATCTTTCCGCGTGTGAACCTGCAGTCCGACGATTTCGAGCTCTTCGGCCTGCAACAGAAGTTTGCGCAGGACCGCGCCATCATTGACGCGCGCTGGAAAGACCTGCAGCGCGAAGCCCATCCCGACAAGTTCGCCGCCCAGGGCGCGGCCGCGCAGCGCGTCGCCATGCAGTGGTCGGTGCGCATCAACGAAGCCCACCAACGCCTCAAGGATCCGCTGCGGCGTGCGGCCTATCTCTGTGAACTGCGCGGCGCACCGGTGAATGCCGAGAACAACACGGCCATGCCCGCTGAATTCCTGATGCAGCAGATGGAATGGCGCGAGGCGCTGGACGAGGCGCAAGATGTCGAGGCCCTCGACGCCCTGCGCGCTGAGGTCGGCCGCCGCCGCCAGACCTTGTTGCAGCGCTGCGAACAGCTGATCGATGTTGCCCAGGACTATGCAGCCGCAGTGGCGCAGGTTCGGGCCCTGATGTTCATCGAGCGCTTTGCGCAGGACATCGATAACCGCTACGAAAAGATGGAAAGCCGGGCCGGGTGACAATAGTGGCCCCGTTCCCGGCATAGAGCAAAAGAACAATGGCACTGCTGCAGATTTCCGAACCCGGTCAGGCCCCCGATCCGCACCAGAGGCGCATCGCGGTGGGCATCGACCTGGGGACCACCCACTCTCTCGTGGCCGCCGTGCGCCACGGCGTGGCCGAGTGCCTGCCCGATGCCCAGGGCCGTGTGATCCTGCCTTCGGTGGTGCGCTATCTGCAGGGCAATGGCCGCCAGATCGGCCATGAGGCCCTGGAGCAGCAGATCCACGACCCGGGCAACACCATCGCCTCCGTCAAGCGCCTCATGGGGCGTGGTCTGGCCGACATTGCCAATGCAGCCAAGCTGCCCTACGCGCTGGTGGACGGGCCAGGCATGGTGCGCGTCCGCACCATCGCGGGCGAGAAGAGCCCGGTGGAAGTCAGCGCCGAGATCCTCGCCACGCTGCGCTACCGCGCCGAGGACAGCTTCAACGACGACCTCTATGGCGCCGTCATCACCGTGCCAGCCTACTTCGACGATGCCCAGCGCCAGGCCACCAAGGACGCAGCCCAGCTGGCCGGCCTCAACGTCCTGCGCCTGATCAACGAACCGACGGCTGCGGCCATCGCCTATGGCCTGGACAACGCCAGCGAAGGTGTCTACGCGGTCTATGACCTCGGCGGTGGTACTTTCGATATTTCCGTGCTGCGCCTGTCCCAGGGCGTGTTCGAGGTCATCGCCACCGGCGGGGACTCGGCCCTGGGCGGCGACGACTACGACCGGGCCCTGGCCGACTGGATGCTGACCGAGACCGGCCTCACAGCCGACACGCCCGAGGATCAGGCGCGCATCCTGGCCGAGGCCCGCGGAGCCAAGGAGGCCCTGTCGGACGAGGAGATCGTGACCGCCGAGATCGAACTCTCCAGCGGTTCGGTTGACCTGTCATTGAACCGCGACCAGTTCGAGGCCTGCACGGCCGCGCTGACCGCGCGTACCATGACGGCCGTGCGCAAGGTGCTGCGTGATGGCAAGCTCGCTGTCGATGAAGTGCAGGGCGTCGTCATGGTGGGGGGCTCCACGCGCATGCCGGTCATCCGCCGTACCGTGGGCGAGTTCTTCGGCCGCGAGCCGCTGACCAACCTGAACCCCGACGAGGTGGTGGCCCTGGGGGCCGCCATCCAGGCCAACCAGCTCGCGGGCAACAACCCGGCTGGCGATCTGCTGCTGCTGGACGTCATTCCGCTGTCGCTGGGCATCGAGACCATGGGCGGTCTGGTGGAGCGCATCGTGCCGCGCAACCAGACCATCCCCACCGCGATGGCGCAGGACTTCACCACCTACAAGGACGGCCAGACCGCCCTGGCCCTGCACGTGGTGCAGGGCGAGCGCGATCTCGTGGCCGACTGCCGCAGCCTGGCGAGGTTTGAATTGCGTGGCATCCCGCCGATGGCCGCCGGTGCTGCGCGCATCCGCGTGACCTTCACCATCGACGCCGACGGCCTGCTGCAGGTTGCCGCGCGCGAGCAGACGAGTGGCGTCGAAGCCAGCATTGCCGTCAAGCCCTCCTACGGCCTGGGCGACGATCAGATCGCGCAGATGCTGCAGGAGAGTTTTACAACGGCCCAGGCCGACATGAAGGCGAGGGCGCTTGTGGAGGCCCGCGTCGAAGCCGAGCGCATGCTCATGGCCACGCGCACCGCCCTGGCCGCTGACGGTGATCTGCTCTCGGGCCAGGAGCGTGCGGCCATCGACGCCCTGGTGGTCGCGCTCGAAAGCATCCGCACACAGGATGATGCGGCCGCCATCGACACCGCCACCGAAGCCCTCGCCAAGGGAACGGAAGCCTTCGCCGCCCTGCGCATGAACCGCGGCATCCGCCAGGCCCTCGCCGGCAAGAACATCGAGGCCGTCTGAGCCTTTACGGAAAGTAGCAGCATGCCTGTCATCAAGATCCTGCCCCATCCCGAGTACTGCCCGCAGGGTGCCGAGATCAAGGCGCCCGCCGGCACCTCGATCTGCGAGGCCATGCTGGACAACCACATCAACATCGAGCACGCCTGCGACATGAGCTGTGCCTGTACCACCTGCCACGTCATCGTGCGCCAGGGCTACAACTCGCTCAACGAAGCGGACGAGAACGAGGAAGACCTGCTGGACCGTGCCTGGGGCCTGGAGCCGCAGTCGCGCCTGAGCTGCCAGGCCATCCTCGCGCAGCAGGATCTGGTGGTGGAGATCCCCAAGTACTCCATCAACCACGCCAAAGAGAACCATTAGCCCCCACGCTTGCCACGGCGTGTGCTGCGCGGCACCCCGAGGGGGCGCGTTTTTCCTTGAGGTGGCCCGGCGGGAAAACCACTGAGCGCTGCGGCTATCATTGCCGCATGCGCCAGATCGTCCTCGACACCGAAACCACAGGCCTGTCCGCCGAGAACGGGGACCGCATCATTGAGCTGGGTTGCGTGGAACTGCTCAACCGCAAGCTGACCGGCAACAACCTGCATTTCTACTTCAATCCCGGGCGTGACAGCCACGAGGATGCACTGCGTGTGCACGGGATCAGCAACGAGTTCCTGCGCGACAAACCCAGGTTTGCCGAGCTGGCCGAGGAAATCCTCGCCTACCTGCAGGGCGCCGAGATCATCATCCACAACGCGGCCTTCGACGTCGGCTTTCTGAACAAGGAGCTCGAGCTCATCGGCAAGCCGCGCTTCGCTGATTTTGTCTCAGGCATCACCGACACCCTGGCCATGGCCAAGGAGATGTACCCGGGCAAGCGCAACTCGCTCGACGCGCTGTGCGACCGCCTGGGCGTGGACAACTCGGGCCGCACGCTGCACGGCGCGCTGCTGGACGCCGAACTGCTGGCCGATGTCTATATCAACCTCACCCGCGGGCAGGATGCGCTGCTGATCGATGCGGCCGAGACCCGTTCGGTCCCCGGGAGCTTTGAGCGGGTCGACCTCAGCGGCTTCGCTTTGCCCGTGATCGCAGCTTCAGAGCAGGAGCTCGCGGCGCATGAGGATCTGCTGAACCAGCTCGACAAGGCCAGCGGCGGCAAGACGGTCTGGCGTGTTGCCGGCTGAGTCAACCGCCAAGACTTATGGCATAATGCTGGTTTTCCTGAAGAGCAATGCCGAATGCGGCGTCGCTCGTAAGATTCAGGGCGATTAGCTCAGCGGTAGAGCACTGCATTCACACTGCAGGGGTCACATGTTCGATCCATGTATCGCCCACCAACAGAAAAGCCCGCAGTCCAAGGACTGCGGGCTTTTTCTTTGCCCGCGCGCTGCTCAGCGTGGTGGCGGCAGCGGCTCGCCGCGCAGCCGGGCCCAGAGCCAGGGCAGCGCGCGGGACAGCTCGGGCCGCTGTCCGCGCGCCTGGGCGGGCTCGGGTGCGGCGCCGGGGCCGGAGGCGGGGCCGATGTCGAAGGTGAAGGTGTAGGTCGGTGTCTGGCCCATGCGCAGATCGCTCAGGTGGGCGCGGCCATCCACCGCACGCAGGGCGACAAAGCCCTTGGCGAAGCGGTTCAGTCTTTCGTATCCCAGCTGGCCTGCATAGGCGCTCAGGAGTTCGGCGCCACGCGCGTGGGTTTCCCAGAGCGGTTCGGGCTGCGCGTCCAGCAATGAGTAGAAGCCCTCGTGGTACTGCGTGGGTGTGGTGGCCACCACGCGCCAGAGCACGCTGTTGAAGGCCGTAGGCGTGACCAGCAGGGTTTCGGCCCGCAGGCCCTGGCGGGCGAGTGAGGTCTGGGCGATGCCCCGCACATGCTGCTGCACGGCCATGCCCCAGAGCAGATAGGCGGTGCTCAGTACCAGGCCCAAGGCGTTGGCTCGCAACGCAAAGTCAGGCTGGCGTGGGCGGGCGAGGGCAACCAGCAGTCCCAGCAACAGGGGCAGGGTGTAGAGCGGATCGATGACGAAGACACTGCCCAGCCCGTAGGGATGGTTGCTGAAGGGCAGGGCCAGCTGGGTGCCATAGATGGTCAGGGTGTCCAGCAGCGGGTGCGTGACCAGCACCAGCCAGACGGCCAGGCACCAGCGGCGCCACAGCGGCCACTCGCCATGCAGGCGGGCGATGCCAGCGGCGAACAGCGGCGCACAGAGCGTGAGCCAGAACAGGGCATGGCTCTCGGCCCGGTGCAGGACCATGTTGAGCATGGGATCGCCATGGTCGATGAAGACATCGAGGTCGGGCAGGGTGCCCAGCACGGCGCCCCAGCCGGCGGCCTTGGCGAGGGAAGTGCGCCGGCCCATGACGGCCACGCTGACGGCGGCGCCCAGCGCCAGTTGGGAGACAGAATCCATGCGCCCGATCATGTCAGATCAGGCCGGGCGTTGCGGCCCCGGGGGCATCAGAGCGCGAGCACGATGGGGAAGCGGGCCCGCAGCCCGTCCGGCCCCGGCTGGAAGGGGATGGTGAGTGCCGCCCGGTCGGCCTCACTGCGCAGATTGCGCCAGAGGAAATCGCGCGCATTGCCAGGCTCGCCAGCCACATAGAGCTGGGTGGTCAGAGGTTCACGCGTGCCCAGGCGTACCTTGACGTGGATGTGCGGCGTGCGGCCGCCGTAAGCCACGGGCCGGATGGCGCGGAAACGGTAGCGCCCCTCGCGGTTCACCGCCACACGGCCGAAGCCCTGGAAGTCGGGGTCGGCGCGACCGCCGTCGCCCGGATGGTGGTAACGCCCCTGGTGGTCGCACTGCCAGATCTCGACCTGGGCACCGCGCACGGGCGTGCCCGCAGTGTCCGTCACCACACCATCGAGCCAGACCGGGGTGCCGCGCCGGTAGTCCACTGTGCCATTGCGCAGCAGATCGCCATCGTTGTCACGAGGCAACTGGACCGGGTAGAACGGGCCCTCGGTCTGCGCGGGGGTGGGGTGCAGGTTGGCTGCGGCGCTGCGGGCCAAGGCCGGCGTGAGCCAGGCCGGGCAGGCAACGGCTGAGGCCAGGCCCAGCTGCAGCAGGCGCCGGCGCTCGGGAAGCGGCGTGTTCATCGCAATCTCCTCCATCATGAGCGGCCCCTGCGCTGATCCTGCGACCGTTTGCGCAACTTTACCGGCCTTGTCATCAACTAGACTCATGAGTCTAGTATGATCGGCCTCCCTGACATGACCCGGGCGATCGACTGCTCGGGACGCCTCCGCCTCCGCCAGCCACCATGACAGCCGATACCCGCGCCCGCATCCTTGAAGCGGCTTTGGACACCTTCTGCGAGAAGGGCTACGGTGCATCCGTGGACGATATCGCACGCCGTGCGGGGGTGGTGAAGCAGACGCTCTATCACCACTACGGCAGCAAGGACAGCCTGTTCCGTGAGGCGCTGACAGGCCTGGTCAACGTGCTGCTGGTCGACCTGATCGCACGCTCCGGCTCGCTGCGCGAGGACCTGCTGCGTTTCGCTGAATCCTTCCAGGCCCAGGCCATGAGCGAGCAGGGTCTGGCACTGCACCGCATGCTGGTGGCCGAGTCGCCCCGCTTTCCCGAGCTGGCCCAGGCGGTCTACGAGATCTGGCAGCTGGCCGGTGCAGAGCTGGCGCGTTTGTTGCGTGAGGCCATGGCGCGCGGTGAGCTGCGCCAGGACGATCCCGAGTTTGCAGCCGACATGCTGATCAGCCTGCTGACCGGAACCCAGCGGGACATGCTTCTGCTGGGCATGCCGGTGGAGTGTCCTCAGCAGAGCGGCCGCATCACCAGGATCATCGACTGTTTTCTGCAGGCGTACGCACCGGTGTGCGCCCGGGGGTCTTGAAGGTTGAAGGGGAAAAACGAACGAAAGCTGTCCACCATCGTGCCACGGCCCTGGCGGCCGTCCTCGCCCTGCTGCTCAGCGGCTGTGGCAAATCCGAAGCGCCCAAGGGTGGTGCCGCCCCTGGCGGCGCACCGCCGCCGACCGAGGTGGCCGTGGTCGTGGCCCAGCCCGGCGAGGCCCTGCTGACCAAGGAGCTGCCCGGTCGCCTGCAGGCCTGGCGCACAGCCCAGGTCCGCGCGCGCGTGGAAGGCATCGTCGAGCAGCGACTCTTCGAGGAAGGCTCGGACGTGAAGTCCGGCATGCCGCTGTACCGCATCGACGCACGCACCTACCGCACCAGCAACGAGGCTGCCAAGGCCGAACTGGCTGCCGCCCAGGCCGTGGTCAACCGCTACCGTCCGCTGGTCGAGATGAAGGCCGTGAGCCAGCAGGAGCTCGACAGCGCTGAAGCGCGTCTGCGCCAGGCCGAGGCCGCGCTCGCGCGCACCCAGCTGGATCTGGAGAACACCACGGTGCCCGCGCCGATCTCGGGCCGCATCGGCCGCTCGCTTGTCACCGAGGGTGCCCTGGTGGGCCGTGGCGAAGCCACGCAGCTGGCGACCATCGAGCAGATCGACCCGATCTACGTGAACTTCACCCAGAGCAGCGCGGAGCTGCTGACCCTGCGCGAGGCCATTGCCAGCGGGCGCTGGAAGAAGGCCGATACCCGGCGCATGGAACTGGTGCTGGAGAACGACAGCGTCTATCCCCTGCCGGGCAAGCTGCTGTTCTCGGATCTGTCCGTGGACCCGAACACGGGCGCGGTTTCGCTGCGCGCCGAGTTCCCGAACCCGAAGAAGGATCTGCTGCCCGGCATGTTCGTGCGCGTACGTTATCCGCAGGCCAGGGCTGACCAGCTCATCACGCTGCCGCAGCGCGCCGTGCAGCTCTCGCCGGCAGGCGCCTCGGTGATGGTCGTGGGCGAGGGCAACAAGCTCACGCCCGTGCCGGTCAGGCTCGGCGGCATGAGCGGCACCAACTGGACCATCCTGAGCGGTCTCAAGGGGGGCGAGCAGGTCATGGTGGAGGGCCATATGAAGGCCTATCCGGGCAGCGTGGTCAAGCCCGTGCCTTGGTCGCCGACGCCGGCTGCCGCTGCTGCCACCCAGGGGAAGTAAGACATCATGGCCAAATTCTTTGTCGACCGTCCGGTCTTTGCCTGGGTGATTGCGCTGGTCATCCTGCTGGCCGGTGCGCTGGCCCTGCGGCAGCTGCCCGTGGCCCAGTACCCTGAGGTCGCGCCGCCGGCGCTGGCCGTCAACGTGACCTACCCGGGCGCCTCGGCCAAGGTGATCGAGGACACCGTGGTGGCCCTGATCGAGCAGGAGATGAACGGCATCGAGAACCTGCTCTACATGGACTCGACCTCGGAGCAGAGCACGGGCACCATCAACCTGACCTTCCGTACCGGCACCAACATCGAGATCGCCTCGGTCGAGACGCAGAACCGCATCAAGCGGGTGGAAGCGCGCCTGCCTGACGAGGTCAGGCGTCTGGGCGTGACTGTTACCAAGACGCGGCGCAACTTCCTGATGTTCATCACGCTGTATTCGCCGGACAAGAGCCTCAAGTCCGTGGACCTGGCCAGCTACACGGCAGCCAGCGTGATCGACGAACTGCGTCGCGTGCCGGGCGTGGGCGAGGCCCAGCTCTTCGGCTCCGAATACGCCATGCGCCTGTGGGTCGATCCCGACAAGCTGGCGGCCTATCGCCTGACGCCCGGTGAAGTCATCGCCGCCGTGCGTGCCCAGAACGTGCTGCTGGCCGTGGGTGAGCTGAACCAGCCGCCTGCGCCCACGGGCATGGAATACGCCGCCACCGTGATCACGCGTGGACGCCTCGCCACGCCCGAGGAGTTCGGCAATGTGGTGGTGCGCGCCCAGGGCGACGGCTCGCTGGTCCGGGTGCGTGACGTGGCACGGGTGGAACTCGGCGCGCAGGACTACTCGATCTTCGCGCGCCTGGACAGCCAGCCGACGGCGGCCGTGGGCGTGAAGGTCTCCCCGGGCGCCAATGCCATGGACACGGCCAAGGCCGTTCGTGCGCGCATGGAGGACCTTTCGCGCTACTTCCCCAAGGGCATCGCCTGGGATGTGCCCTACGACACCACGCCCTTCATCGAGATCTCGATCACCGAGGTGGTCAAGACCCTGTTCGAGGCGGTGCTGCTGGTCTTCATCGTGATGTACCTCTTCCTCGAGAACTTCCGCGCCACGCTGATTCCCACCATCGTGGTGCCGGTTTCGCTGATCGGCGCGGCGCTCGGGCTGTACGTCCTGGGCTACTCCATCAACGTGCTGACCCTGTTCGCCATGGTGCTGGCCATCGGCATCGTGGTGGATGACGCCATCGTGGTGGTGGAGAACGTCGAGCGCATCATGAGCGAGGAACATCTCTCGCCACGCGATGCCACGGCCAAGGCCATGGACCAGATCGTGGGGGCCATCATCGGCATCACCGTGGTGCTGTCGGCGGTTTTCATCCCCATGGCCTTCTTCTCGGGCTCGGTGGGTGCGATCTACCGCCAGTTCGCCGTGACCCTGGTGCTGACCATGCTGTTCTCGGCCCTGATGGCCCTGACGCTGACGCCGGCCCTGTGTGCCACGCTGCTCAAACCCCACAAGCCGGGCGAGGCTGGCGTGCTGCCCACGACCGGCTTCTTCGGCTGGTTCAACCGCGGCTTCGCGGCGGCCACGCGCGGCTACATCCGCAAGGTGACCGCCATGCTGGGCCGTCCGGGCCGCTGGCTCATCGTCTACGGGGCGATCATCGCGGCCACGGTCTGGATGTTCGCCAAGCTGCCCGGCAGCTTCCTGCCGGAGGAGGATCAGGGCTACTTCATCAGCATGGTGATGCTGCCGCCGGGCGCGACCCAGGAGCGCACGGTGGAGGTGATCCGCCAGGCCGAGGAGTTCTTCCTGGCCCAGCCCGAGGTGGAGCATACCGTGGGCGTGGTCGGCTTCTCCTTCTTCGGCCGCGGCCAGAACGCCGGCCTGATCTTCACGCGTCTGAAGAACT
>JAIERT010000289.1 GCA_019746735.1 Burkholderiaceae bacterium
GCAAGGTGCACCAGCTCGAGTTTTCGCGCGGCTTCGTGCAGAACCGCATCATCGAGCAGGTCAATGGCGTGGACGTTTCGCCGATGAAGATCATCGACAACACCGAGAAGCGCGGCACCGAAGTCCACTTTCTGCCCGATACCGAGATCTTCCAGCAGAACAACGAGTTCCACTACGACATCCTGGCCAAACGCCTGCGCGAGCTGAGCTTCCTGAACAACGGCGTGCGCATACGTCTCAAGGACGAGCGCAGCAACAAGGAAGATGATTTCTCGGGCGCGGGTGGCGTCAAGGGCTTTGTGGACTTCATCAACGCCAACAAGAAGGTCCTGCACCCCAATGCCTTCCATGCCATCGGCGAGCGTCCAGCGGACAGCTACGGCGGCATTCCCGGCACCAACATCGGCGTCGAAGTGGCCATGCAGTGGAATGATGGCTACAACGAGTCCGTACTCTGTTTCACCAACAACATTCCCCAGCGGGATGGGGGTACCCACCTCACCGGTCTGCGTGCCGCGATGACGCGTGTGATCAGCAAGTACATCGAGAGCAATGAGCTGGCCAAGAAAGCCAAGGTCGAGATCTCCGGGGACGACATGCGCGAAGGCCTGTGCTGTGTGCTCAGCGTCAAGGTACCCGAGCCCAAGTTCAGCAGCCAGACCAAGGACAAGCTCGTCAGCTCCGAGGTGCGGGCACCGGTCGAGGACATCGTGGCCAAGACCCTGACCGATTTTCTCGAAGAGCGTCCCAACGATGCCAGGATCATCTGCGGCAAGATCATCGAGGCGGCACGCGCGCGTGAAGCGGCACGCAAGGCACGCGAGATGACACGGCGCAAGGGCGTGCTCGACGGCATGGGCCTGCCGGGCAAGCTGGCCGATTGCCAGGAGAAGGATCCCGCCCTGTGCGAGATCTACATCGTCGAGGGTGATTCCGCCGGTGGCTCGGCCAAGCAGGGCCGGGACCGTAAATTCCAGGCCATCCTGCCCCTGCGCGGCAAGATCCTCAACGTGGAGAAGGCGCGGTACGAGAAGCTGCTGACCAGCAACGAGATCGTCACGCTGATCACGGCCCTGGGTACCGGCATCGGCAAGGCCGCGGTGGAAAGTGGCAAGAGTGGCGTGGACGATTTCAACATCGACAAGCTGCGCTACCACCGCATCATCATCATGACCGATGCCGACGTGGACGGCGCCCACATCCGGACCCTGCTGCTGACCTTCTTCTACCGCCAGATGCCCGAGCTGGTCGAGCGCGGCCACATCTACATCGCCCAGCCGCCGCTGTACAAGGTCAAGTCGGGCAAGGAAGAGCTCTACCTCAAGGATGCGCCGGCCCTGGACGCCTACCTCCTGCGCATCGCCCTGGTCAACGCCTCCATCCACACGGGCGGCGCCAACGGCACGCTGATTGCTGGTGACACCCTAGCCGAGCTTGCGCGCAAGCACCAGCTGGCCGAAAACGTGATTGCCCGCCTGCACAATTTCATGGATGCCGAGGCCCTGCGTGCCATTGCCGATGGCGTGGCGCTCAAGCTCGATACCGTGGCCGAAGCGGAAGCCTCGGCCCTGGCCCTGCAGGCCAAGCTGCGCGAGCTGGGCAGCGGTGCCGAGGTGGCAGGCGAATTTGACGTCCGCAGCGACAAGCCCCTCTTGCGTATCAGCCGCCGTCACCACGGCAACGTCAAGAGCAGCGTGATCACCCAGGATTTCGTCCATGGCGCCGATTACGCCGCCCTGGCCGAAGCGGCCAATACCTTCCGCGGCCTGCTCGCCGAAGGCGCCAAGGTCATGCGTGGTGAGGGGGAGAAGCAGAAGGAAGAGAAGGTGGGCGACTTCCGTCAGGCGATGGCCTGGCTCATCGCCCAGGCCGAGAACAGCACGGCCCGCCAGCGCTACAAGGGTCTGGGCGAGATGAACCCGGAGCAGCTCTGGGAAACGACCATGGACCCCACCGTGCGCCGCTTGCTGCGGGTACAGATCGACGATGCCATCGAAGCGGACCGCGTCTTCACCATGCTCATGGGTGACGAAGTCGAGCCGCGCCGCGACTTCATCGAGACCAACGCCCTGCGCGCGGGCAACATCGACGTCTGAGGCGGCCGGCAGGGAATTCCCCTGCGAGGCGCAGGCGTTTGGTGCGTGCCGGCGTAGGCAAAGGCGCTTTGCTTCACACTCAAAACATGAACCACAAGCGCCTCCACCTCCTGTACTTTCTGGGTCTGTGCAGCGGCCCGCTGCTGGCGTCCACCCCCGGCGCTGCGCCTGCGGCGCCAGGTCTCGCGGCCCCGACGGAACTCGCAGCCTTCGGCTCCGGCTGGACACTGAAGGGCAGCGGGGTGCTGCGCTTCTTCGGTTTCAAGGCCTATGACGCCCATCTCTGGCTGACGCCCGGCCCGGCCGATTTTTCCTACGCCCGGCCCTTCGCCCTGGACATACGCTACGACATGAGCATCAAGGGCAGCGACATCGTCAATACCTCCCTGATCGAGCTGTCCAGGATCACCCCCACGCCGCCCGAGCAGCTCCAAGCCTGGAACAGGCTCATGAGCGCCATCTTCACCGATGTCAAGGCCGGTGATCGTCTGCTCGGTGTTCATCTGCCTGGTCGGGGCGTGCGCTTTTTCCTCAACGGCCAGCTGCGTGGCGAGTCTTCCGACACGGCCTTCAGCGAGGCCTTCTTCAGGATCTGGCTCGATCCGGCAACCAAGCGCCCCGAACTGCGTGCGCGGCTGCTCGGCATCGGCGCGCCGACCGCGGTGGCTCAGTAGCCACATGGCCTGCCCGGGTGGCGGCCAAGGACGAAGGGGCTGCTGGAGCTTGCACGCATAATCGTGCTCAGCCCCTACTCGCCACCAGATCGTCCTCATGAGTGACAAGAAACCTTTCGAGATCGCACGCGAGACCCTCAAGCAGATCACGGCGCGCAAGCTGGTGCCCACGCCGGTCAACTACCAGGCGATCTACAACGAGATTGCGGGCCTCCCTTTCGTGCAGCCCTTCCCGGAAGAGCCACTGCGCCGCATTGCCCAGGCGATGCCGGCACGCAACCCGGGTCAGGAGAAGCAGCTGGGCCTGCTGGACTACGCCATCGGCCAGCGCAGCTGGCAGGGGGTGCAGAACGCACTGGTGGCTTATGCCGGCTTCAACCTGCCGGGCAGTGGTGACACGGGCCCCGCACCGCTGGCACCTGTGCCCCCGCCCACCGCCGCGCTCACCCCCGAATTCTTCGAACAGATCGCACGCCTCATCGAGTACACCCAGCCTGCACTGGGCGGGGACGACGCGCGCTTCCAGGAACAGCTGCAGCAGGTCACCCGAGCCCTGCGCGATCCGGCGGCCGAGTCCTACAAGGTCAAGGCCCTGCTGGCCGATTTCAGCCACCGGTTGTCCTTCGCCGCCGAGGACCAGGCCGAGATCCGCCTGACCCTGCTCAAGCTGCTGCAGCTCATCATCGAGAACATCGGTGAGCTCAGCATGGACGAGGCCTGGCTCAAGGGCCAGACCGATGCCTTGCGCGAAGCCGCCCAGCCCCCGCTCACGCTGCGCCGCCTGGACGACGTGGAGCGTCGTCTCAAGGACGTGATCTTCAAGCAGAAGGATGCCAAGGGCCGGGCGCTGGAGGCGCAGGAGGAGCTGCGCCAGATGCTGGCCACCTTCATCGCGCGCCTGTCGCAGATGGCCGAATCCAGCAGCGTCTACCAGGGCAAGATGGAAGAGAGCGTCAAGCAGATCGAGCAGGCCAAGAAGATCGAGGACATCGCCCCCGTGCTCAAGGAAGTGATCAGCGCGACGCGCCACATGAGCACCGAATCCGCCGGGGTGCGCGACGAGCTGCGCGCCATGCGCGAGAAGACCCAGGCCACCGAGGCGGAGCTCGTCAAGCTGCACCGCGAACTGGACCGTGTGAGCAGCCAGGCCCGCCACGACACCCTGACCGGTGCGCTCAACCGCCAGGGCCTGGATGAAGCCTTGAACCGCGAGATCTCCACCGTGCGACGCAAGGACACGCCCTTGTCCGTGGCGCTGCTCGACATCGACAACTTCAAGAAGCTCAACGACGCCAAGGGCCACGAGACTGGCGACGCCGCGCTGGCCCACCTGGCCACCGTGGCGCGCGAGTGCATGCGTCCGCAGGACACGCTGGCCCGTTACGGTGGCGAGGAGTTCGTCATCCTGCTGCCGGACACGCCGCTGGACAAGGGCGTGGAGGCCATGACCCGCCTGCAGCGCGAGCTCAGCAAGCGCATCTTCCTGGCCGGCTCGGACAAGGTGCTGATCACCTTCAGCGCCGGTGTGGCCCAGCTCGCTGCCAGTGAAACCGGCGCCGAGGCCATACGCCGCGCCGACCAGGCCATGTACCTCGCCAAGCGCGCAGGCAAGAACCGTGTGATCGCCGCCTGAAACCAGGCATGACCAGGAGCAAGCCATGAAGATGTTGATTGCAGGACTCGTGATGTTTCTGGGGGTGCATTCCCTGCGCATGCTGGCACCCGCCTGGCGCGAGCAGATGCGCGTCCGCCTCGGCCAGGGCGGCTGGAAGGGGCTCTACTCCCTGCTCTCGCTGGTCGGGCTGGCACTGATCGCCTGGGGTTTCGACCTGGCGCGCGAGCAGCCCGTGCTGCTCTGGAGTCCGCCAACAGGCATGCGCCACGCGGCGTCCCTGCTGACCCTGCTGGCCTTCATTCTGCTGGCGGCGGCCTATGTGCCGGGCAATCACCTCAAGGCGCGTCTGGGCCATCCCATGGTGCTGGGCGTCAAGACCTGGGCCCTGGCCCACCTGCTGGCCACGGGCATGCTGGCCCATATGCTGCTGTTCGGCACCTTTCTGCTCTGGGCCGTGGCCAATTATGCGATCTCGCGCCGGCGTGATCGCCGCGAGGGCGTGGTGTACGCGCCGGGACGGACGATCCCCACGGTCGTCACGCTGCTGCTGGGGGTGGTCGGCTGGGCCGTGTTCGCCTTCGGCCTGCACGGCCTGCTGATCGGCATCAAGCCCTTCGGTTGAATGTGCTCCCCCTGTTGGCCGCTCACTGCGTGTAGCGACCCTCTCCCCTCAAGGGGACAACGCCAGCGGCCCGGCAGAGCCGGTTCCACGGCGTTCCCCGCGAAGACACTCGTGACGGGCGACCGAGTCTATTTCTCCAAGACCCACTGGATCACGAACTTGGCCGCAAAGCCGACCATGCCGAAAGCCAGGCCGAGGAAGAGCACGAAGGTTCCGAAGCGCCCGGCCTTCGATTCCCAGGCCAGCTGGGCGATGATGAACAGCATGTAGAGCATGAAGGCCCCCACGCCGAAGCTCAGGCCGAAGGCCGCGATCTGCTCTTCGGTGTAGCCGAACATCAGCGCGGTCCCTGATCTGCCACCGTGCGCTCGGGCCAGGCCGAGGCATCGACCAGTTCGCGGTAGGCGTGCCAGCTGGCATGTCCCAGCACCGGCATCACGACGATGAGCCCGAGCAGCGCCGTCAGCAGGCCCAGCAGGGTCAGGCCCATGATGAGGGCGGCCCACAGCGCCAGGGGCAGGGGATTTCGCAGCACCGCCTCCCAGCTCGTGATCACGGCCTGCAGCACGCTGACGCGCCGGTCCAGCAGCAGGGGCAGGGCGATGGCGCTCGACGCAAAGATGGGCGCGACCATCAGGCCGCCCAGGGCCAGCCAGAGTTCGAACAGCCAGTGGTCGCGCGCCAGCACCACGTGGCGCAGGAAGTCCAGCGGCTGCAGGATGGGCACCGGCGAAAGCAGGGTGATGAGCGCGGCAGACGTGAGCACCCAGCCGGTGCCGGCCAGGCCCAGCAGCAGGCCGAAGCGCACCAGGCGCCAGTCCTTGCCGTCGCGACTGCTGCCATGGTGACGCCAGCTCAGCCAGGTCTGCAGCACCAGACGCCAGGAGGTGGTTTCGCCGCGCTCCACAGCCCGGCTCAGGGCGTAGAGTCCGGTGGCCAGGACCGGCCCCACGACCAGCAGGCCCGAGAAGGCGCCAGCCAGCAGCCAGAACTGGTGATGGGCCACGAGCAGCAGCAGCTGGCCGAACAGCGTCAGCGCCAGTCCGTGGGCAAAACTGACACCGCCGCAGCGCAGACTGTCGTGCCAGCCTTGCGCCAGCCAGCGCAGCGGGCGGTCCAGACCGACGGTGCGGATGGTGCCAGGGGCCGGGCTGCCGGGTGGGTTCATGCCCCGACTTTAACGCGGCCCGTGGTGGCGCCGGCCTTCCTCGTGCATGGGACGCGCGGTGCGCGCGTCGAAGGTCTTCTGCTGTTCGGGGTTCAGGCCGGCGTAGAAGCTGCGTGTCGCGGCGTCGCGTTTGTCGAATTCCGCCTCACGCTGCTGGCGCATGTCGCGCAGCCTGTCCAGGCGCTCGGGCGTGCTGAGCTTGGCGAGGTCTTCGCGCTTGGGCCGGGCCGGTGGCGCCGAAGGTTTCATGGTGGCGAGGTAGGCGTTCCAGCTGCCTTCCTGCTCGGGGGTGAGCTTGAGGTCGGCCTTGAGCTCGGCGGCGCGCCTGGCCATGTGGGCCTTCATGCGCTCCTGCCGGTGCGCACGGTGCTCGGATTCGCTCTGCTGCATGCCGGGACCGCCCTGCGGGGGCGGGCCGTCAGCGGGCTGGGCCAGCACGGCCAGGGTGGATGTGGCCACGAGGGCGGCCAGGACAGCAGGTTTGAAGTGCTTGCGCATGTGTGGTCCTTTCACAGAAGACCCGTGCAGACATCACGGGATGTCTGCAGTCTGGGCCTCCTGTGTATCGCGCACATGAGGCTGTGCTTCGCCTGTGTAAAGAACCGAGGCCAGGCCGAGGCTTCAGGCCAGCCGGCCGCTCTGGAAATCTTCCACGGCTTCGATCAGCTGTTCGCGCGTGTTCATCACGAAGGGGCCGTACTGGGCGATGGGTTCGCGCAGCGGCCGGCCCGCGATCAGCAGCGCGCGCGCCGGCGTGTCACCGGGCAGGCCCTGGATCTGCACACCGTCGCCCTCGTTGCCGAGGATGGCCATCTGTCCCCGGGGCACCACCGTTTCGCCCACCCGGACACGGCCACGGTAGGTGTAGACGAAGGCGTTGTAACCGGGTGGCAGCGCTTGCCCGAACACGGCACCGCCGGCGGGGAAATGCAGGTCTAGGTAGTGCGGGTCGGTGGGCCAGGCGTCGACAGGCCGGTCCATGGCACCGGTATGGCCATGGCTGCGCCCCGCGATCAGGCGCACGTGCACGCCTTCCGGGGTGGAGAACTCGGGAATCTCGGCACTCTGGATGTCGCGGTAGCCCGGCGGTCCCATCTTGTCGCGGCCCGGCAGGTTGAGCCAGAGCTGGAAGCCCTCCATCACGCCCGCTTCCTGTTCGGGCAGTTCGCTGTGGATCAGGCCGCGGCCGGCCGTCATCCACTGCACGCCGCCGTTTTGCAGCAGGCCCTCGTGGCCCGCGCTGTCGCGGTGGCGCATGCGGCCGGCGATCATGTAGGTCACGGTCTCAAAGCCGCGGTGGGGGTGGTCGGGGAAGCCGGCGATGTAGTCGTCCGGGTTGTCGCTGGCGAAGTTGTCCAGCATCAGGAAGGGGTCCAGGCGCTGCTGCAGGTCCTGGGTGAGCACGCGCAGCAGCTTAACGCCAGCGCCGTCGGTCGTGGGCTGGCCGGTGACCAGCCGCTCGATGCGACGCGAGGAGGTGACAGGAGGGTTGTTCATGCGGAAATTACACCGCAAAGCCGGTGACCGTATCGTCGTCAAGGTCGACGCCGCGGCCGGCGGCCTTGGCCCGGTACAGGGCGCGATCGGCCCGGGTCCACAGGGTGTGCACGTTGTCGTCGGGCAGGGCATGGGCCAGGCCACTGGAGAAGGTGGTGCGCAGCTGGGGCAGGGCGGGCACCGGTGGGTCTGCGGCCAGGCTGGTACGCAGCCGGCGCAACACCTGGTGCACGCCCTGGGGTTCGGTGTTGGGCAGGGCCAGCAGGAACTCCTCGCCGCCGATGCGGCCCACCAGATCCTGCGGGCGCAGTGCCTGGCGCAGGACCCGGGCGAAATGCACCAGCACCTGGTCGCCGACACCATGGCCATGGGCGTCGTTGACGTCCTTGAAGTGATCGAGGTCGATCACCGCCACCGCCAGCGGGTAACGCAGCTGGCGCGCGGAGAGGAAGAGTTCGTCCAATCGCTCGAAGACGTGGCGGCGGTTGTGCAGGCCGGTCAGGGCGTCGGTGATGGACAGGCGCAGGGCTTCGTCGCGCGCCTGACGCAGGGTGGTCTCGTTGACTTTCAGCGCGGTGACGTCGGTGGTGACGGCCAGCAACCAGCCGCCCGGGTGCAGTGTCTCGGTCACGCGCAGCCAGCGACCGTCGGCGAGGTCGGACTCGAAGCAGCGCTTGGGCGATTGCCGCCGCTTCAGGCGCACGCGCGCCAGCCAGGCCTCGATGTCCTCGGATTCGATCAGCAGCCCCACGCGCTCGCGGTGGCAGCGCCGCATCATCTCTTCCCACGTCGGTGTGCTGTCTGCGGCCAGAGCATAGGCTTCGCGGAAATACCGGTTGGCGTAGCGCAGTCTATCCTCGGGATCGAACAGGACGACCCCTGTGGCTGTCTCATCGAGACAGCCCAGCAGCTGGAGGGGCAGGTCAGGGTTCAAGCGGATGTTGCGAGGCGGACGTGGCATTCATTGAACCACAGGCCGCCTGTTTCTGTCCGCTTCAGGTCTGGGGGCCCTTCACCTTGCAGGTATTGATGCCCAGCAGGGCATAGGGCGGACACCAGCCAATGAGGCCGGTGGCCATCGGCACCAGGCCCAGCCAGCCCCACCAGCCGACAGTGCCGGTGGCGGCGAGGGCCACCAGCACGAGGCCGGCCACGACGCGGATGCCGCGCTCGATATTGCCGATATTGGTCTTCATGGTGCAACTCCTGGGAGGGGTGGAAAAAGCATGATGGGCGTTCCGGCCTTGCGCGTCAAGCGCCTGCGGAACGGCCCGACAGGTCGTCGAGGATGGGACAGTCGGGCCGCTCGTCGCCATGGCAGTGGTGCAGCAGATGGCCCAGGGTGCGCTGCATGGCCTGCATGGCGGCAATGCGCGCCGCGAGCTCGTCCACATGCTTCTGCGCGATGCGCTTGACGCTGGCACTGGCGCGGCGGCGGTTCTGCCACAGGGCCACGAGCTCGCCGATCTCGGCCATGGAAAAGCCCAGGTCGCGCGCGCGCTTGATGAAATGCAGGGTGTGCACGTCCGTCTCGCTGTACTGGCGGTAGCCGCTGTCGGTGCGCGTAACGCGCGGCAACAGGCCCAGGGACTCGTAATGCCGCACCATCTTGGCCGAGATGCCGGTGAGATCGGCCGCCGTGCCGATGTTGACGGGCCAGCTGATGGTGCGCATGGTGTCAGGCGGCGACGGCGTAGCCTTCTTCGGCGATGGCCCGGGCCAGGGCCTCGCGCGGTTGCTGCGACTGCACCTCGACGAGGTTCCGGCTGCGGTCGATCTTCACCTCGGCCTGGGGATCGAGTTGCTTCAGGGCACGGGTGACGGACTTTTCGCAGTGGCCGCAGGTCATGCCGGTGACGGTGAAGGTCTGGTTCATGGTGGGAGCTCCTCGAGCGGGGTTGGACATGAGCATATGCTGGACCTTGCCATCGTGGGAAGGTCAATCGCCGGATGCAACAACCTTTTTTTCATCAAGGTTGATCTGGCGCAAGGCTTGACCCTGCCATGATGGCAAGGTTCACGATCACAGCATGAACACCACCTCCACCCCCCTTTCCCCCGCCTCGTTGGACCTCGGCATCGGCGGCATGACCTGCGCCTCCTGTGTCAGCCGCGTCGAGAAGGCGCTCAAGAAGGTGCCCGGCGTCACCGAGGCCACGGTCAACTTGGCCACCGAATCCGCGCGTGTGAGCTACCAGCCTTCGGAGCAGATCGAGGCGCGCCTGCGCCGTGCGGTGCGCGACGCCGGTTACGAGCCGCGGGCCGCCGATGCGCTGGAACAGGCGCAGGACGCCTCGCCCTGGGCCGGTTTTGCGCCCGTGGCCCTGGGCCTGGCCTTGTCCCTGCCCCTGGTGATACCCATGATCGGCGATCTGATCGGGCGGCACTGGATGCTGCCGGCCTGGATCCAGTTCCTGCTGGCCACGCCGGTGCAGTTCATTCTGGGCGCACGCTTCTATGTCGCGGGCTGGCACGCACTCAAGGCGCGCACCGGCAATATGGACCTGCTGGTGGCCATCGGCACCACCGCGGGCTGGGCGCTGTCGGTCTGGCTATGGCTGTTCGCCGGGCACGAAGGCATGCCCCATCTGTACTTCGAGGCCTCGGCCGTGGTCGTGACCCTGGTGCTGCTGGGCAAGTGGCTGGAGGCCAGAGCCAAGCGCCAGACCACGGCGGCCATCCGTGCCCTGCACGCGCTGCGGCCCGAGACGGCCCACCTGATCGGGCTGGACGGCGAGGTCGACGTGCCCGTGGCCGAGGTGCTGGTGGGCGACCGCATCGTGGTGCGGCCGGGCGAACGCTTTCCGGTCGACGGTCTTCTGCTGGAAGGGCACACCCAGGTCGACGAATCCATGCTCACGGGCGAACCTTTGCCTGTGCCCAAGGACGTAGGGGAGCGGCTGACCGGCGGCTCGATCAATGGCGAGGGCCGCATCGTGATGCAGGTCGCCGCCGTGGGCAGCGAAACCGTGCTCGCGCGCATCATCCGCCTGGTCGAGGACGCCCAGGCGGCCAAGGCGCCGATCCAGCGTCTCGTGGACCAGGTGTCCGCGGTCTTCGTGCCCGTGGTGCTGCTGATCGCGCTGGCCACGTTGGCCGGCTGGCTGCTGGCCGGCCATTCCGTGGAACATGCCGTCATCCATGCGGTGGCGGTGCTGGTCATTGCCTGTCCCTGCGCCCTGGGCCTGGCCACACCCGCGGCCATCATGGCGGGCACCGGGGTGGCCGCCAAGCACGGCATCCTCATCAAGGATGCGCAGGCGCTGGAGATCGCGCACCGCGTCGACACCGTGGCCTTTGACAAGACCGGCACCCTGACCGTGGGCCAGCCGCGCCTCACCGCCTTCGAGGTGGCGCCCGGCGTGGACGAGGCGCGGCTGCTGGCCGCCGCGGCCAGCCTGCAGAGCGGCAGCGAGCATCCGCTGGCGCGTGCCGTGGTGCAGGCCGCGCAGACGCGTGGCATCACCATCGAGGCGCCCGACAACGTGCGCGCCGTGCCGGGGCGGGGCAGCGAGGGCGAGGTGGGTGTGCAGAGCTACCTGGTCGGCAGCCTGCGCTGGATGGAGGAGCTGCGTGTGGGCCTGGGCCCGCTGGCGGCGCGTGCGGCCGGGCTGCAGCAGCAGGGTGCCACGGTCTCGGCCCTGGTCGAGCGCACCACCGACGGTTTGACCCTGCGTGCCCTGCTGGCCTTCGGCGACGAGCCCAAGCCCGGGGCGAAGGAGGCCCTGGCCGCGCTGCGTGCGCGCGGCATACGCACCGTGATGATCTCGGGTGACAACCGTGGCGCGGCCGAGGCCATGGCGCGGCGCCTGGGCCTGCGGCCCGAGGAAGGCGAGGTGCTGGCCGAGGTGCTGCCTGGCGACAAGGCTGCACGTGTCACCGAGTTGAAACGTGATGGTCATGTTGTGGCCATGGTGGGTGACGGGGTCAACGATGCCCCGGCCCTGGCCGCCGCCGACGTGGGCCTGGCCATGGGCAATGGCACCGATGTGGCCATGCATGCGGCCGGCATCACGCTGATGCGTGGCGATCCGCTGCTGGTGGCGGGGGCGCTCTCGGTCTCGGACCGCACGGTGGCCAAGATCCGGCAGAACCTGTTCTGGGCTTTCGTCTACAACGTGGCCGGCATTCCGCTGGCGGCCCTGGGCTACCTCAGTCCGGTGATCGCGGGTGCGGCCATGGCCCTGAGCTCGGTCAGCGTGATGAGCAATGCCCTGCTGCTGCGGCGTTGGCGGCCCACACGCTGATCGGCGGAACAGCCGGGGCTCTACGTGGTATTACCGCCGCGACATAAGTGGGTACTCCCCTAGAATTTCAGGGTTGGGCCCGCACCGGTCGGGCCACAGGAGGAAGTTTCCATGAGCACCCAGCTGTTCGCTCTGATGCGCCAGTTCACCGTCCGTTTCCGCATGATCGGCGCCATCGGCGTCGTGCTGGCATTGCTGATGCTGGTCGGCGGCGCGGGCATGTTCGGCATGTTCCGCATCCACCAGCTCAGCGCCGAGGTCATCGACGAATCCATGGCCGTGGTCGACCGCGTGTCCAGCCTGCGCTTCGACATGGCCGAGGTGCGGCGCTACGAGAAGGAAATGATCATCCAGTACGAGAAGCCGGAGCTGATCCGCCAGATCCGCACGCGCTGGGATGCGGATATGCAGAAGATCGAGCAGAAGGCGGCGGATCTGGCCACGGTGATGTCGGAGGAGCGTCGCCCGCAGCTGCAGAAGGCGCTCGAGTTCCTCAAGAGCTACCGCACCATGTTCACGGGGATCACGCGCCAGCTCGAGGACAGCGCCTACGAGACGGCCACCATTGCCAACCGCATGAGCGCACGCGCCGTGGGTGAGTTCGAGGAGGCCGACAAGCTGCTGACCCAGATCGACCAGGGCGTGCGGGCCGAGGCCGAGGCCTCCAACGCCAGCCGCAACGCCATGCTGGACCGCATGCTCCTCATCTTTGCGGCCCTGGTGGTGCTGGCCCTGGCCATCGTGGTGCCGCTGACCCTGCTGAACATGCAGGCCATCTGCCGCCCGCTGGAGCAGGCGCGCCAGCTGGCCCAGGCCATCGCCAGCGGCGACCTCTCGCGGCGCATGCAGGTGGACGGCCGCGACGAGGTGGCCGATCTGCAGCGCGCGCTGGAGCAGATGCGCGACAGCCTCTCGGGCATCGTCGGCCAGCTGCGCGAGGCCGGCGAGAGCATCGCCACGGCCAGCCGCGAGATCGCCACCGGCAACCAGGATCTGTCCAACCGCACCGAGCAAACGGCTGGCAATGTGCAGCAGACCGTGAGCGCCATCGGTGCGCTCAGTGGCAATGTGCAGCAGACCGCCGCGTCGGCGCAGACGGCCAACCAGCTCGTGGCCACGGCCTCGCAGGCGGCCCAGCGTGGCGGTTCGGTGGTGACGCAGGCGGTGCAGAGCATGCACAGCATTTCGCAGTCCAGCCGCAAGATCAACGACATCATCGGCGTGATCGACGGCATCGCCTTCCAGACCAACATCCTGGCGCTCAACGCGGCGGTGGAAGCCGCACGGGCCGGCGAGCAGGGCCGGGGCTTTGCCGTGGTGGCCAGCGAGGTGCGCAGCCTGGCCGGACGCAGCGCCGAGGCCGCCAAGGAGATCAAGACCCTGATCGGTGCCAGCGTGACGGCGGTGGACGGCGGGGTGCGCCAGGTCGAGGAGGCCGGGACCGTGATGCAGGAGATCGTGGCCGGCGTGCAGCGCGTGCGCGACATCATCGGCGAGATCACGGTGGCGGCGGACAGCCAGTCCAGCGGCATCGGTGCCGTCAACGGCTCCGTGCAGGAGATCGACCGCATGACGCAGCAGAACGCCGCCCTGGTGGAGGAGTCGGCCGCGGCGGCCGATTCCATGCGTGAGCAGGCCGACCGTCTGGCCCAGATCGTGCGCCAGTTCCGTCTGGAAAGCCAGGGCCGCAGCGCCGCCCCGCTGCTGCTGAGCTGACCCGCTGCCCGTTCACGGCCGGGAAAGCGGCCCGAACGGGGCCAGAGCTTGACGAACATCAAGCCCCCACGTGCGGGGCCGTGCCATCCTGCAGACCTCATCGGATCCGATCAGGAGGTTTGCCATGGCTCACGACAGCGTACGCATCATTCACGAGGAGCATGCGGCACTCGCGGCCATGCTGCAGTCGCTGCGCATGATGATCCAGCGCGGCCCGGGCGATGCGCCGGAGCGCTTCTTCGACGTGCTGCGCGCCATGCTCTTCTACATCGACGAGTTTCCGGAGCGCCAGCACCACCCCAAGGAATCCAGCCTGCTGTTCCCGCCCCTGCGTACCCGCGCGCCGCATCTGCAGGGCACGCTGGAGCGGCTAGAGCGCGACCATGACCACGGCGAGGCCGCGCTGCGCGAACTGCAGCACCTGCTGCTGGCCTGGGAGCTGCTGGGCGAGTCGCGCCGCAGCGCCTTCGAGGTGGCCATGCTGCGCCACCTGGATTTCTACCTGGAGCACATGCGGGTCGAGGAGACCGAGGTGCTGCCCGAGGCCGTGCGGCATCTGACGCCGCAGGACTGGGCGGCGCTGGACGCCGCCTTCGCCAGCAACCAGGACCCGCTGACCGGCAAGTATCCGCGGGACCCGCTCTACGACCGCCTGTTCACGCGCATCGTCATGCGCACGCCGGCGCCGATCGGTGTCGGCGCGGGCTGAACCGGCCCTAGCCCCTTGCCTTGACGCGCCGGGCCGAGAACCAGAGCACATAGAGCACCGGCAGCACCACCAGCGTGAGCAGGGTGGCCGTGACCAGACCGCCGATGATGACGATGGCCAGCGGACGCTGGGTCTCGGAACCGATGTCCTGCGACAGCGCCATGGGCAGCAGGCCCAGTGCGGCCAGCATGGCGGTCATCAGCACCGTGCGCAGGCGTTGCATGGAGCCTTGCCGTGCGGCTTCCAGCACGCTGTGACCGGCATTGCGCAGCTGCTGGAACACGGCGAGCATGACCACGCCGTTGAGCACGGCCTGGCCCGAGAGCGCGATGAAGCCGATGGCCGCCGAGACCGAGAGCGGGATGTCGAAGATCCACAGCGCGATGAAGCCCCCGATCAGCGCCAGCGGTACGTTGACCAGGATCAGCACGGCCTTCTGGAAGGAGCCGAAGGCATCGAACAGCAGCACGAAGATCAGCAGCAGCGAGATCGGGACGACGACGGAGAGGCGCTGCATGGCGCGTTCCTGGTTCTCGAACTCACCGGACCAGTTGATCGCGTAGTTCGCGGGCAGCTTGACGTTCCCGGCCACGCGCGCCTTCATGTCCTTCACCACCGAGCCCATGTCGCGGTCGCGGATGAAGATGCCGATGGCCATGGTGCGTCGCCCGCCTTCGCGGGCGATGTTCATGGCGCCGCTGGTCTCGCGGATCTCGGCCACCGCGCCCAGCGTGGTGTAGCCCCCGCCGGGCACCGGGATGGGCGTGGAGGCCAGCCGCGCGATGGCGCGCTGCTCGGCGGGCAGCCGCACGGCGACCGAGAAGCGGCGTTCGCCCTCCCAGATCTGGGTGGCGGCCTTGCCCGCCAGCGCGGCCTCGATCACGTCCTGGACGTCGCCCACGTTCAGGCCCTGGCGTGCTGCGCGGTCGCGGTCGATGTCGATCACCAGCTGCGGGAGGTCGCCCAGGCGGTCGATCTCGGCCCGGTAGACGCCGGCCACCTGCCGTATCTCGGCTTCGATGGCCTCGGTGGTGCGGCGCAACTCGACCAGATCGTCGCCCGCGACCTTGATCACGATCTGGCCGTCGATCTGCGAGATCGATTCGAGCACGTTGTCGCGGATGGGTTGCGAGAACACCGGCACCAGACCCGGGATGGCCGTGACCGCGCGCTCCATGTCCAGGATAAGCGCCTCGCGCGTCAGCCCCTTGCGCCACTGCTCGGCCGGCTTGATGTCGACGAAGACCTCGGCCATGCTGATGGTCTTGGGATCGGTGCCGTCTTCGGGCTGGCCGGCCTTGGAGACGGTGGTGCGCACCTCGGGCACGGTCAGCAGGGCCTCGCGCGCGGTGCGCAGCATGCGTGCGGCCTCGTCGTTGGAGACGCTGGCGGGCAGACGCAGGTTGACCCAGATCGTGCCCTCGTTGAGCTCGGGCAGGAATTCCGAGCCCAGCCGTGAGGCCGCGCCCAGGCCCACGGCGAAGGCCGCCAGCGCGATCAGCACCACCTTGCGCTGGTGTGCCAGTGCCCAGTCCAGCACCGGCGCGTACAGACCCTTGGCGCTGCGCAGCACGCGGTTGTCGCCGTGCGGCAGCTTGCGCCGCAGCATCCAGTAGGCCAGCAGCGGCACCAGGGTGAGCGAGAAGATCAGCGAGCCGATCAGCGCCGTGGTCACCGACAGGGCCATGGGTTGGAAGATGCGTCCTTCGTGCCGCTGCAGCGCGAAGATCGGAATGTGCGCCGCGATGATGATGAGCATGGAGAACAGCGTGGGACGTCCGACTTCGCTGGCCGCGTCGATGATCACCTGTTTGCGCTCGCTCTCCGAGAGGTTCTCGCGGTTCTGCTCGAGCCGGTGCATGATGTTCTCGATCACGATCACCGCGCCGTCGACGATGATGCCGAAGTCCATCGCGCCCAGCGAGAGCAGGTTGGCCGGCACGCCCATGATCTTCAGTCCCATGAAGGTGGCCAGCAGCGAGAGCGGGATGATCACCACCACGGCCAGGCTGGCGCGCAGGTTGGACAGGAAGATGTAGAGCACCAGCGAGACCAGCAGCGCGCCCTCGACCAGGTTGCGGAAGACGGTGGACAGGGTCTTGCCCATGAGCCAGGACCGGTCGTAGTAGGGCTCGATCTGCACCCCGGGCGGCAGGCCGCGCTCGTTGAGTTCGGCCACCTTGGCCTTGACCCCCTTGAGCACCTCGCTCGCGTTTTCGCCCTTGCGCATGACCACCATGCCGGTGACGATGTCGTCGTCCGCGTCCTGGCCCACACGGCCCAGGCGCGGCACGGCACCGATCTGCACCCTTGCCACGTCGCGGATCAGAATGGGTGTGCCGTTGCGCGTGGCGACCACGATGCGGCCGATGTCGTCCGCCGAACGCAGCAGGCCGATGCCGCGGATGGCGTACTGCTGCACGCCCTGGGCCACGTAGCTGCCGCCGGCGTTCGAGTTGCCGCGCTCCAGCGCGTCGAGCAGCTGCTGGAAGCTCAGGCCGTAGGCGCGCAGACGGTCGAGATCGGGCTGCACCTCGTACTGCTTGATGTAGCCGCCCATGGTGACCACGTCGGCGATGCCCGGCACCTGGCGCAGCGCGCGCTCCACCACCCAGTCCTGCAGGGTGCGCAGCTCGGTGGTGGTCAGGGCGTCGCCGCGCAGGCGGTAGCGCAGCACCTCGCCGACCGGCGTGGCATTGGGCGCGATATTGGCTTCCACCCCGGGCGGCAGGGCCACGCTGCGCAGGCGCTCGTTGACCTGTTGCCGCACCTCCAGCACCTTGGCCGCGTCGTCATAGGTGATGACGGTGAAGGACAGGCCGAACTGGGTGTGCGAGAACAGGCGGATGGCGTTGGGCAGGCCCGAGAGCGCGGTCTCGAGGGGCAGCGTGACCTGTTTTTCCACCTCCTCGGCCGCACGGCCGGGGTACAGCGCGATCACCGTGACCTGGGTATCGGTCACATCGGGGAAGGCTTCGACCGACAGGCTCTTGAAGGCGATCACGCCGGCCATGGCGAACAGCAGGGTGCCCAGCACGATGAACAACGGCTGGTGCACCGCGTAGTGGATGAGCCGTCTCATGGCTGGGTGGCCCCGCCGGCTTCACGGCGCGCGCCGGCCTGGGCCAGACGGAACTGGCGGGCCAGCAGCAGGGCGTTTTCGGTCACCACCTGTTCGCCGGCCTGCAGCCCTTCGGAGACCACCACTTCGCGACTGCCCTCGAAGCTGAGCTCCACACGCCGAGGCTCGAATTCGCCAGGCCGCGTCTGCACGAAGACCCAGTGCTGCGCGCCCTGCAGCAGGGCCGCGGTCGCCGGGATGACCAGCCCGCGCTCGAAGCGGCGCTCCATGACCGCGCTGCCCAGCATCTCGGCCTTGAGCTGGCGCTGGGGATTGGCCACCTGCGCGCGGACCTTGACCGTGCGGGTCTGCGGGTCGATGAAATCCGAGCTGGCCACCACGCGGCCTTCGAAGCGCTGGCCCGCCAGGACCGGTACCTGCAGCGTGAAGGTCTGACCCGGGCGCACCAGGCCGATCTCGTGGTCGCGCACATCGATCTGTACCCACAGTGTCGACGGGTCGCTGATGACGAACAGCGGCGGCACGCCCAGGCCTGTCTGCTCGGGGCGCAGCTCCTGGCCCGGGTTCAGGTTGCGCTCGACCACCGTACCGGCCAGGCTGGCGCGCAGCACGAGCTGTTGATCGACGCCGCCACCGGCGCCGTAGAGGCGGGTGCGTGCGCGTGCCCGGTCCCTTTCGGCCAGGGCGCGCTCATGTTCAGCCTCGGCCTGTTCCAGCTCCTTGCGGGCCACGATGCCGGCCTCGAAGAGTTCACGCTGGCGCTGCAGGTTGCGTGCAGCCAGGCGCTCGTCCGTCTCGGCGCGCGCGGTCTCGCTCTGGGCCTGGCCGAAGTCGGGCGATGCCAGCACGGCCAGCGTGCTGCCGGCGCTCACCTGCTGGCCCACATCGGCGCGCAGCGCAGTCACGCGTCCGGCGAAGGAGGGGTAGATGCGCTGGGTGCGCTCCTCGTTCCAGACCAGACGTGCCGGCAGCTCGATGCGCAGCGGCCGCGCGGCCTCGGCGCTGGCCAGCGTCAGCAGCTTCAGCTGGGGATGGCCGGCGGGATAGCGCAGCTGCTGGCCCTGCATGATGGGCGCGGGCGCTTCGGCAACGGGCGCGGGTGCTTCGCTGCAGGCGCTCAAGAACAGGCTGCAGAGCAGGAGGGCAAGGGATCGGGTCGGCATGGTGGGGTGCGGGCGAAAGACGGGGAGGGCTTCAGGGCGTGGCCGCGGTGACGGCCTGGCCCGTGCGCAGTTGCCAGGCGCCCAGGGCCTGCGCATGCTCCTTGCGCGCCGCGACCGCGTCCAGTGCGGTCACGCGCAGGGTGCGGCGCGCATCGAGCAGGTCGGTCAGCGAGAGCGCGCCCTTGCGGTAGGCCAGCTCCGCGCTCTCGGCCACGCGGCGTGCCCGCGGCAGGATCTCGGCGTCAAACACCAGCGCGCGTTCGGCTGCGCTGAGCACTTCGTACTGCAGGCGCTCGAGTTCCTGCCGAGCCTGGCGTCGGGTTCGTTCCAGTGCGTCCTGGGCCAGGCCGAACTGGGCACTGGCGCGGCCGATCTCGCCCTGGTAGGCATAACCCCATTGCAGCGGCATCTGCATGCGCAGCGCCATCAGCGCTGTCGAGGTCCCGGGGTAGTGGTTGTAGGACACCCCCCAGGTGATGTCCGATTTCTTCAGCGCCGCGCTGGCGTCCAGCGCCGCCCGGGCGGCCTCGACGCGTGCGCGTGCGGCTTGCACGTCGGCGCGCTGCTCGACCAGGGCGTCGAGGTCGACGCTGGCGATGCCCGGCGCCGGTGCCGGCCAGTCGGCACGCGCCTGCAGCTGCTGCGGGGTGGCCAGGGCCGTGAGCTGCCACAGCACCAGCGCGCTGCGCTGGCGCTCCAGCTCGGCCTGGCGTCGCTCGGCGCTGGCGCGCTGCGCCTCGATCTCGGTGCGCGCCGTTTCCTGGGCCGAGAGATCGCCGGCCTGCAGCCGGCGTGCCGCGATGCGGGCCAGCTCGGCGGCGTTGCCGTCCAGCTGCGTGTTGGTGTCCAGGCGTTCCTGCGCGGCCAGCAGCTCATAGAAAGCGGCCAGGGCGGCGCTGCGCTGCTGCAGCATGGTCTCCTGGAGCTCGGCGCGGGCCGCCTCGGCCACCCGCTGCGCGGTCAGCGTGCGCAGCTCGCGCTTGTTGCCGCGCTCCCAGGTCCAGTCCAGGCCGACCGACTTGTCATAGCTGCGGTCCTGCAGCACCCGACCGCTGCCGTTGCCGTTCTTCAGGTCGATCTGGCTCACGCCGGCCGACAGCACGGGCAGGGGCGCGCGGTCGGCACTTGTGACATCGGCCTGGGTGACGGCCAGGTTGCGCCGCGACAGGGCCACGTCCAGATTGTCCTGGGCGGCCTGCAGAACCTGCTGCAGGCTCAGGGGCTCACGCAGGGCGCCGACCGGCTGGGCGTGAAGTGCGAGCGGCAGCAGCAGGCCGGCCCAGAGCATCGTCAGGCGTAGGTTCATACGGTGAAGGACAAAGGTGCCCGAGTGTCCGTGCCAGGGCCTGACCAGCGACTGACCGCGGGACTGAGGGAAAATGCGTACGGCCATCCCGCCGAAAGTTCATGACCATGAGAATCCTGCTGATCGAAGACGATCCCGTGCTGCGCGAGGTCATGCGCCTGAGCCTGCGCGATGCCGGACACCGCGTCGACGAAGCGGGCGACCTGGAACAGGCGGCCCATTACTGGCAGGTGCAGCCCTTCGACGCCGTGCTGCTGGACCTGAACCTGCCCCAGAGTGCGGCCGCGGCCAGTCCGCTGGCCAATGGCCTGAGCCTGTTGCGCGAGGCGCGCGCGCGCGGCGACCGCACGCCGGTGCTGGTACTCACCGCACGCAACCGGACCGAGGAACGTGTGGCCGGTCTGGACGCCGGTGCCGATGACTACCTGGGCAAGCCTTTCGAGCTGGCCGAGGTCGAGGCCCGGCTGCGTGCGCTGGTGCGACGCAGCGCCGGAACGGACGACATCTGCGAGATCGGCGCGCTGCGCCTGGACCGCAAGACGCGGCGACTGACGCTGCAGGGCGAGCTCTTCGAGCTGCCGGCACGCGAGTTCGAGGTGTTGTGGGAGCTCATGACGCCGCCCGGACGTGTGGTCAGCAAGCGGGCCCTTTCGGACAAGCTGTCCGATTTCGACGAGGCCCTGGGGGACAACGCCCTGGAGGCCTTCATCTCGCGGCTGCGCAAGAAGCTCGCCGGTAGCGGGGCCCAGATCCGCACCCTGCGGGGGCTGGGCTACGCGCTCGAAGTCGCCGGGGACCGGTCTTGACGGAGCTGCCGCTGGCGGGCCGGCCCTCGCTGCGCGCGCGGCTGGTACGCCATGTGCTGTTGCCGCTGGCGCTGACCTGGCTGCTGGGCACGGCGCTCACCGTCGCTGTGGCCTACTACTTTGCGCAGAAGGCCTTCGACCGCGCCCTGCTCGATGACGCCTACGCCCTGGCCTCGCGGGTACGGGCCCAGCCCCAGGGTCTGGCGCTGGAGCTTTCCAGCCGGGAAATGAGCACCGTGCTGTTCGACCAGAGCGAGAGCATCTATTTCGTCGTGCGCCGCGGCGACGGCACGGTCCTGGCCGGTCACCCGGGCCTGCAGGCGCCGCTGCCGCGCAGTCCCGCCTACATCCGCTTCTCGGAGACGGTCTATGAAGGCCGCCCCTTGCGCTCCGTGGTGGTGATCCAGGACGAGCCGGATGATTTCGTCGTCACCGTGGGCCAGACCACGCGCAGCCGCAAGGCCTTGCTGCGTGACGTGCTGCTCTACTCGGTCGTGCCCCAGCTGCTGCTGCTGGGCCTGCTGGCGTTCTGGCTGCGTCGCATCATCGGGCAGGAGCTGCGTCCTCTCAGTGACCTGCAGCACTCGGTCGAGCAGCGCGATGCACGCGACCTGCGGCCGCTGTCGGTCTCGGCCAGCTCGCGCGACATCGCGCAGCTGGGCGCGGCCATCAATGCCCTGCTGGCCCGCCTGGACCACAGCCTGCAGGCCCAGCGCGAGTTCTCTGGCAATGTGGCGCACGAACTGCGCACGCCCCTGGCGGGCATCCGCGCGCTGGCGGAGTACGGCCTGGCCCGCAGCGAGCCCGCCGTCTGGCGCGAACAGTTGCAGCGCATCGGTGTCAGCGAGGCCCGCGCCAGCCGGCTCGTGGAGCAGCTGCTGGCCCTGGCCCTGGCCGACGAGGCCGACACCGGTGTGCGCAACGAGGTCGTCGCGCTGGATGAGCTGGTGCGCGAGACCGTGCTGCGCTATCTGCCGCGCGCCGACGCCGCCGGCGTGGATCTGGGCGTGCAGGGGCTGGATCAGCCGCTGCGCGTGATCGGCAATGACGCCCTGATCGAGGGCCTGCTCGGCAACCTGCTCGACAACGCGCTGCGTCATGCGCGCCCGCCTTCCGGCCAGCCAGGCACGGTGACGGTGGAGCTGGCGCGCGAGCCGGGCGGCGTGCGCCTGTCGGTCTTCGACAACGGTCCGGGCCTCGATGCCCAGGAGCGCCGCCATCTGCTGCAGCGCGGCGTGCGCGGCCTGCATGCGCAGCGCCTGGGTGAGGGCGCAGGCCTGGGCCTGGCCATCGTCGGCAAGTTTGCCGAGGTCATGGGCGCGAGCTTCGAGCTGCGGGATGCGCCCGGCGGTCACGGCCTGCACGCCAGCGTGCTGCTGCGGGCCGCGCCCTAGCTGCCGCGTGGACGCGGCGCGGCGCCGTGGCTGCTGCAACATGCTTGAAAGACGCGCCTCCTAGAATCGTCGCATGAAGCTGGTCCTGGTCCTGTGTCTGCTCTGCATGGCGCCAGCCTGGGCCGCGCGGCCCTTCGTGACCGATGATGCGCGTCTCACGACGGCCGGCAGCTGCCAGGTCGAGAGCTGGCTGCGCAGCTACGAGCACAGCCGCGAGGTCTGGGCCCTGCCGGCCTGCAACCCGGGGGGGAACCTGGAGTTCACCGTCGGGGGTGGCCGTGCCCGCCAGGACGCGGGTCCGTCCACCAGCGACTATGTGCTGCAGCTCAAGACCCTGTTCCAGCCGCTGGGGGACCAGGGCTGGGCCTGGGGTCTGGCCCTGGGGCGGGTGCTCCATCCGGAGATCGAACCCGGCCCCAACCAGATCGGCAACCAGTACGTCTATGTGCCGGTGACAGTGGCCTTCGCCCGGGACCGGGCCTTCCTGCACCTCAATGTCGGGGCGCTGCGCGACCGGGCCAGCCGCCAGAACCGCGCCAACTGGGGCCTGGGGGCCGAATACTACGTGCAACCGCGGCTGGCGCTGATCGCCGAATCCTATGGTGACGACCAGGCCCAGCCCTATTGGCAGACCGGCCTGCGCTACAGCATCATTCCCGAGCTGCTGCAGGTGGACACGACCGTCGGTGCACAGCATGATGGGGGGCGGGGCAGTCGCTGGTTGTCCCTCGGCCTGCGCTGGACGCCGGCCCGCCTTTTTACCCGTCCCTGATCTGGAGATGTCCGACATGATCCTGACACGCAAGCTGCTGTGCGTTCTGCTGCTGAGCCCGACACTTGCGCTGGCGCAATCGGCGCCCGCGCTCAAGTCCGGGCAGCAGGTCTACCGCGAGACCTGCATGGTCTGTCATGGGCCCGGCCTGGCCGGCGCGCCGCGTCCGGGCGACAAGCAGGCGTGGGGCAAGCTGATGGCCGAGGGCCAGGCGGTGCTCACGGCGCACGGCTGGGTGGGTGTGCGTGCCATGCCGCCCAAAGGCGGGCGCAACGATCTCAGTCTGGAGGAGTTTGCGCGCGCCGTGGCCTGGATGGCACGCGAGTCCGGTGGCAAATGGCAGGATCCCGACGCCCGCCTGCTGGAGCGTATCCGCGGCGAGGAAAGCAAGCGCATCGAGCAACTGCGCAAGTCGGGCAAGGGATGAGCAGGATGCAGGGGCGGCGGCGCTGGCTGCTGGTCACCGGGCTGCTGCTCTTGCTGCTGGTGGCCGGTGGCGGCTTTGCCTTGCAGCGCTGGATCTCGACCGATGAATTCCGCCTGCGTGTCGAAAGCGAGGCCACGGCGGCGCTGGGCGTGCCGCTGCGCCTGGAGCGCGTGGGGCTGACCTTCTGGCCGCTCCCGGCCGTGGTGCTGGAGGGGGTGCAGGTGCGCACGCGCCAGCCGCTCAAGGCGGAGCGCATCGAGCTGCGGCCGGCCTGGCTGTCCCTGCTGATGGGCCGGGTGGGACTGTCCACGCTGGTCGTGCGCCAGGCCATGCTTTCGCAGCAGGGCGTCGACGCCCTGCTGCTGTCGCTGCAGCGGGTGCGCCAGCGCGAGCAGGCGCAGCCAGACGGTGATGGCCTGCACCTGCTGCCGCGTCGCACCGTGCTGGAGGAACTCAGCTGGATCGACAGCAAGGGGCAGGCGGTCGTCATCACGGCCGAGGCGCGACTCGACAGCCTGGCCTTGCCCGAGCAGCTGGATCTGCGCGTGGTGCAGGGCCGCCTGCAGGGCACGCAGCTGGCCCTGCGTCGCCGCACCGGGCTGGGCTGGGACGTGCTGCTGCAGGTGGCGGGCGGCACGGTCCAGGGCCGCATCGAGCTGCAGCCGGCGGCGCAGGCCGGTGGCGAGTTCGCGCTGCGCGGGCAGCTGCAGACCCGTGAGGTCGAGGTCTCGCAGCTCACGGCCCCGGCGCCGACCGAGGCCTCGCGTGCGACCCAGCTCCTCAGCGGACGGCTGGAGGCCAGCACCACGCTGAGCGCGCGCGCGCGGCAGCCCTCGGCCGTGGTCGACGCCCTGCAGACCGAGTCGAAATTCACCGTGCGCCAGGGCATGCTCCATGGCATCGACCTGATCAAGGCCGTGCAGACGGCCGGCGTGAGCCGTGGCGGCACGACACCGCTGGACACGCTGTCGGGTCAGGTGCGCACGCGCGGCAAGGCGGTGGAGCTGCAGAACCTGGCCGCGAGCTCGGGCGCGCTCGGCGCCACGGGTCAGGTCAGCATCTCGCCGGCCCAGCAGCTCGCCGGGCGCGTGTCGGTGGAGCTCGGCGGTGCGGTGGGCGTGCCCCTGGCGGTGGGCGGCACGCTGGCCGAGCCCGAGGTCAACCTGACCACGGGCGCACGCATCGGTGCCGCACTGGGCACCCTGCTCATGCCTGGCGTGGGCACGGGCGCCGGGGCTTCGGTGGGCGGCAAGCTGGGCGAGCTGTTCAGCAAGCCGCCGGCGCGCGAGGCAAAGCCGGACGCGCCCCAGTCTCCCTAGGTCCGGTAGGACGGGTCCAGCTTGTCGAGCTTGCGCAGCAGCGCGGGCCAGGCGAGGTTGGCGCCCTGGCCGGCCGTGGCCTTCTTCATCACGCCGCCGATCCCCTGCAGGATCTGCGGGTTCACCATCACCAGTTCGCCGCCGGCCTGCGCGTCGATCTGGATGCGGCAGGTGTTCTCGAAGATGTAAATATTGAGGAAGGCGTCGGGGATGGTCCGGCCCACGGTCAGCAGGCCGTGGTTGCGCAGCATCAGGTAGTTGGCCGTGCCCAGGTCGGCCTGCAGGCGCGGCTTCTCCTCGTCGCGCAGGGCCACGCCCTCGTAGTCGTGGTAGGCCAGCGAGCCCAGCACGAAGGTGGACTGCTGGCTGATCGGCAGCACGCCGCATTTCTGCGCGCTGACCGCCACGCCCGCGCGCGAGTGCGTGTGCAGCACGCAGCCTGCGTCCTCGCGCACGGCGTGGATGGAACTGTGGATCACGAAGCCCGCGGGGTTGACAGGGAAGGGCGAGTTGCTGAGCTTGTTGCAGTCCTGGTCGACCTTGACCAGGCTCGACGCCGTGATCTCGTCGAACATCAGACCGTAGGGGTTGATCAGGAAGTGGTGCTCGGGCCCGGGCAGGCGCGCGCTGATGTGGGTGAAGACCAGATCGCTCCAGCCGTAATGGGCCACGAGGCGGTAGGCCGCGGCGAGCTCACAGCGCAGCTGCCATTCCTCGGCGCTGACGACTTCTTTCATGGAAGGGATGTGCATGGCGTCTCCTTGTAGCGATGCGGTGATGCCGCACTGTCTGCCTGCAGCTGGCGCAGGTCAACGCCTGCGGGTCACGCGGGCGACGCGGCGCGGAATTCGCTGGGGCTCATGCCCGTGTGTTCGCGGAACACGCGGCTGAAATGCGAGAGGTTGTTGAAACCCCAGGACAGGGCAATGTCGGTGATGGGGCGCGACTGCGCCATGGGGTGCTGCAGTTCGCGGATGCAGGCGTCGAGGCGCAGGGTCTGGATGTAGCTGGCCAGGGTCTGGTCTTCCTCGGCGAAGGCGTTGTAGAGATGGCGCTTGCTGCAGTTGAGCGCCACGGCAATGCGGTCCACCGTGAGCGCGGGGTCGCGCAGGTGCAGGGCCACGTAGCCGCGGATGCGGTCCTTGAGCGCTTCGCGCTGCGTGAGCTGGGTCTCCTGGCCCGAGAGCTCGATCAGCGAGAGACGCACCAGCTGCGCGATCAGCTCGCCCGCGCCGCGTGCCGCGTCCGCGCTCATGTGCGGCAGTTCCTGGAAGGTGCTGCGCATGGTGGACAGGGCCACGCGCGCGATGCCGCTGGCGCCGCCCACCGAGCGTGCCGTCAGGTTCTCCAGCCGCAGGCCGCGCTCCAGCATCTGGGCCTTGGGCAGCATGACGATGAGGTGTTCCACGCGCTCGGGGTTGGCCACCGAATAGCTGCCCGTGGTGTCGTAAAGGGTCCAGGCACCGGGCGTGACCCAGGCCTGCCGGCCCATCTGCTCCACGGCGGCGCGGCCCACATTGGGCGCGACGATCTTGAGGTAGCCCTCCTCGCTGGCGCGCACCATGTCCGCCGTGCGTGTGACGTGGTGGCGGTTGGCCGTGAGCCGGGTGAGGATGATGTCGCCGGCCTGCACGCTGGCCATGTGGCCGTCGAAGGTGGTGTCGCCGTAGAGATCGCAGTCCAGGCCGCCGAACTGCTTCCAGACCCAGTCGCGCCAGACCGGCGCGCGTTCGGCCGGGGCGTAGTCGTCGGTGCTGACGGCCGTGGCTAGTGTCATGGGGATACGGTGGCGGGCATGGCGGCTGAATTATCGGCCATGCTGCCTTTGGGACAAACCCGCGCCCCCGGGTTAACCCTAGTGCCCATGCGTGATCGGTCAACTACTTTGTGCACGTTCAGCAAAGCCGCCTTCGCCGCGGTTTTTTAGTATGGCTGGGCTGAGATTCCTTAAGCAACATCCATTGGAGACACCATGGTTCAACAGACAAAACGTACCCTGCTCAAAGGCACGGCCGCCGCCGTCGGCGCCGCTACCTTTGCCCCGCACCTGCTGGCCAACCAGGCCCCGGTGCGCATCGGCTATGCCATCGCCCGCACCGGTCCCTGGACCGGCGGCGCCCAGGTCAGCCAGGAGCCCAACTACCTGCTCTGGGCCGAGCAGCAGAACGCCGCCGGCGGTCTGGACGTCAAGGGTGTCAAGCGCCCGATCGAGCTGATCAGCTCCGACGACCGCAGCGATATCGAGACCTGCGTGCGCTCCTATGAAAAGCTCATGGGTTCGGACAAGGTGGACCTGGTGCTGCCGCCCTGGGGCTCCAACGCCAACTTCGCCGTGGCACCGCTGGCCAACCGCTTCGGCTATCCCTTCCTCGCGCCCACGGCCCTGTCGCGGCGCCTGGCCGAGATGAAGCTGCCCTACTTCTTCCTGCTGCTGCAGCAGCCCAAGCCCATGTGCGAGGCCCTGGTCGACATGCTCAAGGCCAATGGCTGCAAGACCGTTGCCGTGATCTATGTGGACGACCTCTTCGGCCTGGAGAACTATGCCGCCCTCAAGGTGGCCCTGTCGGGCACAGGCATCCAGATGGTGGAAGACAAGAGCTACCCGGGTGGCGTCAAGGACCTCTCGCCCGTGCTGCGCTCCATCAAGGACAAGAACCCGGACGCCTTCATCGGCTTCACCTACCCGCCGGACACCATCCTGGCCAGCCGTCAGGCCAAGGAGATCGGCTTCAACCCCAAGTTCTTCTACGCCTCGGTCGGTACCGCCTTCCAGCTCTACCGCAACGTCATGACGCCCGCGGGAGCCGAAGGCGTGCTGGGCATGGGCTCCTGGAACGGCAAGTCCAGCCCCGCCGCCAAGGCCTACTTCGACGCACACACCAAGAAATTCGGTGGCAAGGAGCCGGACCGTTGGGCCAGCGGCGCCTGCTGGGCCGGCCTGGAAATCCTGACCAACGCCGTCAAGGCGCAAGGTCTGGACCGCAAGG
>JAIERT010000243.1 GCA_019746735.1 Burkholderiaceae bacterium
TCTGCAGGCCCATGATGTAGCACAGCAGCAGCACGGTGAGCGGGGCAAAGAGCGCGGCGTGCAGCTGCAGGGCCGCGCCAAACAGGCCGAAGACCAGCAGCAGGCTGACTTCCAGCGCCAGCGGCCGGGCATAGCTGCTGCGCAGCTGGCGCCGCAGGCCCCAGTTGACCATCAGCGCCGTGGTCATGGCGCCGCCGACGAAGGCGGCGATGGCGGCCAGGCTGGCGGCGACCAGCAGGAACTGGCCCAGGACCAGGTGGTCGGCCACGGCGGACAGCAGGCCGGTCATGTGCGAGGTGTACTGGCCGATGGCCAGAAAGCCGCCCGCATTGGTGGCACCGGCGATGAAGCCCAGACTGATGCCCAGGCGACGATTGACCGCCGGCGAGCGGTGGATGTCGGTCCACCAGTGCGGGTGGGACGGGGGCCGAGGGGCGGGCATGGACCTCAGTTTAGTCGCGCCTATTTCGCCAGGCGGAATGGCGAGTGTTGCCTTATGACCCTTTTGGGGGATAGGCAGGACGGCCCGGCCTGCCTAAAGTCCTTCCTGCTGCTGTCACAGCGTCAGGAAGAAGGCGAGGGGCACACCGGGGGAGTCATCCGGTGTGCCCCGAGCGCTTTTCGGGGGTTGTTGCTGCTTCAACCAAGGAGTGTTTTGAAGCATCTGGCCGATTTCATGGACATGGCAGGCTTTCGCCGGCTGACGGCGCTGGGCCTGGCGGTGCTGCTGGCGGCCGTTGGCCTGATCAGCCTGGCGGTGGCCCTGGTACCGGCGGGCGGCGCGACCGCCTCGGCCCTGGTCCTGGGCGGGGTCCTGCTGGCGGGCCTGCTGCTGCTGGGCCGCGCCGTGGTGCGGCAACTGCTGGACGATGAATACGAGCGCCAGGAGCTCGAGATCGGGCAGGAATGCCTGCGTGAGGCCATCGATGCGCTGCCCCTGGGTGTGGCCATCTACGACCAGCACGACCGCCTGCAGCTCTTCAACAAGCTGGCCACCGAGCTGGCCCCCTACCGCTATGGCGGTGAGCTGATCGGCCAGACCTTCGAATCCATCCTGCGCCGAACGCTTGAACGTGGCGCCATTCCCGAGGCCCGGGGCCGCGAAGAGGACTGGCTGCATGAGCGCCTGGCCGGGCGCGGCAAGCTCAAGCGCCCCTTGCTGCGGCCGCGCAGCGACGGCCGCTGGATGCACCTCTACGAAATCAGCACGCCTTCGGGTTGTCTGGTGATGGCGCGGCTGGACGTGACCGAACTCGTGCAGAAGAGCATGGCCCTGGAGCGCAGCAACCAGCAGCTGGAGCTGCTCTCGGCCACCGACGGCCTGACCGGGCTGGCCAACCGCCGCCAGTTCGACCAGCACCTCTACAGCGAATGGCAGCGCAGCATGCGCAGCGGCCTGCCCATCTCCTTGCTGCTGCTCGATATCGACCACTTCAAGCGCTACAACGACCAGTACGGTCACCTGGCCGGCGACGCCTGCCTGCGCCAGGTGGCCGGCATCCTCTACGACTGTGCCCAGCGCACCGGCGAGCTCGTGGCCCGTTACGGCGGCGAGGAGTTCGCCCTGCTGCTGCCCGGCGCCGACGGTGACGTGGCCATGACCGTGGCCCAGCGTTGCATGGACGAGGTGGCCAAGGCGCGCATCGCGCACGCCGACTCGCCCGTGGCTGAACATCTGACGGTCAGCATCGGCGTGGCCACTGTCGTGGCCAGCCAGGACCTGGTGCCCGAGAGCCTGGTGCGCTGTGCCGACGAGGCGCTGTACCAGGTCAAGAGCAGCGGAAGGGCGCATTACATCGTCGCGCCATGTCCGGCATAACCCGGACTACCGGACCCGCATGCCCGGCTTCGCGCCCGGCCAGGGATTGAGCACGTAGATCCCGGGTTCGGCCTTTTCGTCGGCGTGGCTGGCAGCCAGCACCATGCCTTCGCTGATGCCGAACTTCATCTTGCGTGGGGCCAGATTGGCCACCATCACGGTGAGCTTGCCCACCAGGTCTTCGGGTTTGTAGGCCGATGCAATGCCGCTGAAGACGTTGCGGGTCTTGCCTTCGCCTACGTCGAGCGTGAGGCGCAGCAGCTTGGTCGATCCTTCCACCGGCTCGCAGTTGACGATCTTCGCGATGCGCAGGTCGATCTTGGCGAAGTCGTCGATGCTGATCACCGGCGCAAGTTCTTCGCCGCCGGGCAGCAGCTTTTCCGGCTCGGGCGCGGCCGGCGGCTCGAACAGGGCTTCGAGCTGCTTGAGATCCACACGCTGCATCAGGTGCTTGTACTCGCCGATGGCATGGCCCGCGCCGAGCTCGCGTGTGGCGTCGGTCCACTGCAGGGACTGGATCTTCAGGAAGTCTTCGACCTGTGCGGCCAGGGCTGGCAGCACGGGCTTGAGGTAGAGCGTGAGCAGGCGGAAGGCCTCGATGCAGACGGTGCAGACGTCGTGCAGGCGGCCGTCCATGCCTTCCTGCTTGGCCAGCTCCCAGGGCTTGTTCTGGTCCACATAACCGTTGACGCGGTCGGCCAGCAGCATGACCTCGCGCAGGGCCTTGCCGTAGTCGCGTTCGTTGTAGAGCTCGGCCAGGCCGGCGGCGCCGTCGCGCAGGTGTTCGAGCAGGGCGTCACCGTCGCCCGAATATTCGCCGAGCTTGCCCCCGAAGCGCTTGGCGATGAAGCCCGCTGCGCGTGACGCGATGTTCACGTACTTGCCGATCAGGTCGCTGTTGACGCGCGCCATGAAGTCCTCGGCATTGAAGTCGATGTCCTCATTGCGGCCGCTGAGCTTGGCCCCCAGGTAGTAGCGCAGCCACTCGGGATTCATGCCCAGCGAGAGGTACTTCAAGGGGTCCAGGCCGGTGCCGCGACTCTTGCTCATCTTCTCGCCGTTGTTCACAGTGAGGAAGCCGTGCACGAAGACGCGGTCCGGCGTCTTGCGGCCGCTGAACTTGAGCATGGCAGGCCAGAACAGGGTGTGGAAGGTCACGATGTCCTTGCCAATGAAGTGGATCTGCTCCAGCTTGGGGTCGGCGATGTAGGCCTCGTAATCCTGACCGCGCTTGTCGAGCAGGTTCTTGAGCGAGGCCAGGTAACCGACGGGCGCGTCCAGCCAGACGTAGAAGTACTTGCCCGGTGCGCCCGGGATCTCGATGCCGAAGTAGGGCGCGTCGCGCGAGATGTCCCAGTCGCCCAGGCCTTCGCTCTGCGTGCCGTCGGGGTTGGTGCGCACGGTGAACCATTCGCGCACCTTGTTGGCCACCTCGGGCTGCAGGCGGCCGTCCTGCGTCCAGTCCTCGAGGAAGGCGACGCAGCGCGGGTCGGACAGCTTGAAGAAGAAGTGCTCGGAACTCTTGAGCACCGGCTTGGCGCCCGAGAGGGCCGAGTAGGGGTTCTTCAGGTCGGTGGGCGCGTAGACGGCGCCGCAGACCTCGCAGTTGTCGCCGTACTGGTCTTTCGAACCGCACTTGGGGCACTCGCCCTTGATGAAGCGGTCGGGCAGGAACATTGCCTTCTCGGGGTCGAAGAACTGCTCGACCACCTCGCTGGCGATCAGGCCGTTGGCCTTCAGGTCCAGGTAGATTTGCTTGGCCAGCGCGTGGTTCTCGGGGCTGTCGGTCGAGCTCCAGTTGTCGAAGGCGATGTGGAAGCCGTCCAGGTAGGGTTTGCGGCCGGCGGCGATGTCGGCCACGAAAGCCTGGGGTGTCTTGCCGGCCTTTTCGGCGGCGATCATGATGGGTGCGCCGTGGGTGTCGTCGGCGCCGACGAAATTGACCTCATGGCCCTGCATGCGCTGGAACCGCACCCAGATGTCGGCCTGGATGTACTCCATGATGTGGCCGATGTGGAAGTTCCCGTTGGCGTAGGGCAGGGCGGTGGTGACGAAGAGCTTGCGGGTCATGAGCCGGTTCTTTCGGAGGGAACCGACGATTTTAGTCGGCCCGGCCTATCCGGGCCGGTTCTTGGTCGGGCCGGCGCCGGGCGCGGGCCTCAGGCCCTGACCACGCTGCGACGCTCCACCTGGGGCCGGGCTGGCGTGGCGGGCGCGCCGCCCCAGCCGAAGAAGCGACAGACCTCGTCTTCCTGGCGCAGGGTGTCCTCGCGGCCCAGTTTCATGAGCTCGCGCGTGTAGACGGCCTCGAACAGCAGGTAGCTGGTGAGCGCACCGCCCTTGACGTCGGCCTGGCTGGGCGAGGCCCCCAGGCCGCTGAGCAGGGCACGCACCGCGTGCGGCAGGGCCCCGGCATGCTGGGCCGCCAGCTGGTCCAGCCGCTCGGAGGGCGAGATCACCAGCAGTTCCACGGGCTTGAGGGCACTGGCCTGGCGCGCTTCGCGCGGGATCAGGTTGAGCGTCTGGTTGATGCGGCGGATGCGTTCGATGTCCACCGCGAGCGCGTCCAGGAAGATGCTGGACATGGCATGGCCGGCAATCTGGGCCAGCGATGGATAGCTGGTGGGCGCTGCGCGCGTGAGCGAATCACGCGGCTCGCTCATGCGGCCCGCGCCGACGACGAGGATGCGGTCGGCCCCCAGATGGATGGCCGGGGCCACGGGTGCGGTCTGGCGCATGGAGCCGTCGCCGAAGTACTCCGTGCCGTCGTTGATGGGCAGGGCCTGGGCCGGGAAGACGAAGGGAATGGCCGAGGAGGCCAGCAGGTGGGTGTGCGTGATGTGGTCGCGCACCGCCAGACGTTGCGAGCGCACCCAGGGCTGGAGTTCCTCGACCCCCTCGAAAAAGGTGACGTGGTGACCCGAGCTGTAGCTTGACGCCGTGACGGCCAGGGCCCGCAGATGGCCCTGGGCGATGAGCTGGGGCAGGCGCTCCAGCGGTACCATGCGTTGCAGCAGCTGCTCCAGCGGGCTGTTGTCGAGCAGCGAGCGCGGCTTGATGCGACGCCAGCGGGCGATCAGCCAGCCCAGCGAAAGCAGGCTCATCCAGCGCGCGCCGCTGCGCAGCACGCCGAGCAGGTCGGCCTCGTAGACCTGGCCGGCTTCGAAGTTGGACCAGACCGAGGCCACGCGTTCGACCGCCAGATCGAAATCGTCCGCACCGCAGGCCAGGGCGGCGGCGTTGATGGCACCCGCCGAGGTGCCGGTGATGATGCTGAAGGGACTGGCACGGTCTGCGGGCTGGCGCTGGCGGCGTATGTCGCTCAGGGCCTGCAGCACCCCGACCTGGTAGGCCGCGCGTGCGCCGCCACCGGTCAGCAGCAGGCCGATGCTGGGCGGGTGCGGGGCGGGCTGGGTCATGAAATCATTATGGGGGGCCGGTTCAGGCCTGAACAGGCATGGCGCGCGCGGGAAAACCCGGGCGCGCGGCAATTTGCCCGTATTCCCGGGGTTGATCGCGTGCCGCTAGACTACGCGCACTTCAGGAGTAAACGGAATGGCAGTGACAGAACAGGCCTTGATGGACGCCCTCAAGGCCGTCGTGGACCCGAACACGGGCAAGGATTTCGTCTCGGGCAAGACCATCAGGAACCTCAGCGTGCAGGACGGTGACGTGTCCTTTGACGTCGAGCTGGGCTATCCGGCCAAGAGCCAGATCCCGGCGTTTCGCAAGGCGCTGATTGCCGCGGCCAAGGGCGTGGCGGGCGTCAACAACGTCTCGGTCAACATCAACACCAAGATCGTGGCGCACGCGGTGCAGCGCGGCGTGCAGCTGCTGCCCAAGGTCAAGAACATCGTCGCCGTGGCCTCGGGCAAGGGCGGCGTGGGCAAGAGCACCACGGCCGTGAACCTGGCCCTGGCCCTGGCGGCCGAAGGTGCCAGCGTGGGCCTGCTCGACGCCGACATCTACGGCCCGAGCCAGCCCATGATGATGGGCATCGACGCCCGGCCCGAGAGCGAGGATGGCCAGACCATGGAGCCGCTGGAGAACTACGGCGTGCAGGTGATGTCCATCGGTTTCCTGGTCGCGCAGGACGAGGCCATGATCTGGCGCGGCCCCATGGCCACCCAGGCGCTGGAGCAGCTGCTGCGCCAGACCAACTGGAAGGACCTGGACTACCTGATCGTCGACATGCCCCCGGGCACGGGCGACATCCAGCTCACGCTCAGCCAGCGCGTGCCCATGACGGGCGCGGTCATCGTGACCACGCCCCAGGACATCGCGCTGATCGACGCCAAGAAGGGCATCAAGATGTTCGAGAAGGTGGGCGTGCCCATCCTCGGCCTGGTCGAGAACATGGCGGTGCACGTGTGCAGCAACTGCGGTCACACCGAGCATATCTTCGGCGTCGACGGCGGCAAGAAGATGGCGGCCGAGTACGGCATGCATTACCTGGGCGCGTTGCCGCTCAACATGCAGATCCGCCTGCAGGCTGACAATGGCAAGCCGACGGTGGTGGCCGACCCGGACGGCGAGGTCGCCGGCATCTACAAGGCCGTGGCGCGCCAGGTGGCCCTGGCCATCGCGGCCAAGAACAAGGACTTCTCGAGCAAGTTCCCGAGCATCACGGTCTCGAAAGAGACCTGAGCCCGGCCGGGCCGGCGCACTTCAGTAGCGCAGCTGGCCCGCGTTGTCGATGATGGCGAGCTCCACGTAGGACGAGCCGTTATGGGTGCTGGGCGAGTACCTGGCCGCAAAACGGCCGAAGCTGATCTCCCCGGCCTCCTCCATGGCCTTGATGAACGAGGCCGTGTTCAGGTTGCGTCCCGCCCGGCGCAGGCCTTCGACCAGCAGCTTGGCGTGGACAAAGCCCTCGAGCTGGAAGGCCGAGGGCACGGCCGAAGGATCCTTTTCCCGCAGCAGGCGGTGGTATTCGGCCACCACCGGAATGGTGGTGTTGCGCAGCGGCGGCATGATCTGGGCCAGCACGATGCCGCGCGCCTGTTCCTGCAGGTCGCGCCGGATCAGGTCCACGTTGGCAATCGAAAAGCCGTAGAAGCTGGGCCGCACGCCGGTCTTCAGCGTCGCCTTGATGAAATTCGACAGGGTGCCGCCCGCCATTCCCAGCAGCACCGCCTGGGGTTGGGCCCGCTCGGTCGCGGTCGCGGCCGCCGCGTAGTCCGGGGCCTTGGGATCGATCTTCACTTCGGCATCCAGCTTGATCCTGACGGCGGCGGCCGCCTGTTGCAGTTCGGCCAGCAGGGTCTTGCCCAGGCCGTCGTCCTGGTAGACCACGGTGACGCGGCTGATGCCCGTGTCCACCAGATGCGAGACGATGCGGCGCGCCTCGTCGGCGTAACTGGCGCGTACGTGGAAGAGGTAGGGGTTGACCTTCTGGCGGAAGGCGGTGGCGCCGGTGACCGGTCCGAAGACGACGGTGCGGCTGGCTTCGGCCAGGGGCAGGATGGCGCCGGTCTGCGCCGTGCCCGTGCTGTTGTAGATGATGAAGACACTCTGCTCGTCGAGGAGCTTGCGGGTGTTCTCGACCGCACGCTTGACGTCGAAGCCGTCGTCCAGCGTGGTGTAGCTGATCTGGCGGCCATGCACGCCGCCGGCGGCGTTGACCGCGTCGAAGTACAGCCGTGAGCCCTGGCCGAACTCCTGCGTCTGCGGCCCCAGCGGCCCGCTGAGCACCACGGACGCGCCGAGGCGGATTTCCGTCGGCGTCACGCCGCGGTCGGAAGCCGAGGCGCTGCTGCCCATGGCGAGGGCCAGGGCCAGTATGAAAGGTCGAAACATGTCCATCTCCTGCGGTGGCTTTCCCGCACACCAGCGACGGTCCCGACGCCTTCGGCCATCGGGACTTATGGTTATTGAATATAGTTATTTGAATGAATCAAACGTCGGATCCGGCTAGTGGTTTCCCCTGAGGTCCTGCTGGCTTCGTGCATAAGTTCACGATCTGGCAAGATGGCGGGCCGATGAACCTGCTCGTATCCATGCGCTATCTCGTTGCCCTCGACGAGCACAAGCATTTCGCCCGCGCGGCCCAGGCCTGCTTTGTCACGCAGCCGGCCCTCTCGAACGCCATCCGCGCGCTGGAAGAGGAGTTCGGCAGCCCCATCGTGCGCCGCGGTCGCACGTTCGTCGGCTTCACGCCCGAGGGCGAGCGCCTGCTGGAAAGCGCGCGCCGCATGCTGCGCGAGGAAACCCTGCTCAAGCAGGACCTGAGCAGCGTCAGCGGCCAGCCGCAGGGCCGGCTGGGCATCGGTGTCGTGCCCTCGGCCGAGCCCGTGGCGGCGCGCTTTGCCGCCATGCTGCAGGCGCGCCATCCGGGCATCACGCCGGTGGTGCGGTCCATGAGCTCGCAGGAGATCGAGGCCGGGCTGGATGCGCTGACCCTGGACATGGGCCTGGGCTTCATCGAGCGCGTGCGCCCCGGCGGCCTGCAGACCCTGCCGCAGTACACCGAGCACTACTTTCTGGTGCGCAAGGCCGGGCAGCTGGGCGAGCAGGGCATGCGTTTTGGCGCGCCGATTGCCTGGCAGGAGGCCGCAGCCCTGCCGCTGTGCCTGATGACCTCCGAGATGTACAACCGCCACATCGTGGACGGCGCCTTTGCCGAAGCCGGGGCCCAGGTCCGCCCGGTGCTGGAGACCAACTCCCTGCTGACCCTGGCGCTGAGCGCCGTGGGTGGCGCGGTGAGCTGCATCATGCCCGGCGCCCTGGTGGGCGCGGTGCGGGCCTATCGCGAGCTCGAGGCCCGGCCGCTGAGTGGCCCCGAAGTGCGCACTTCCATCGGCTTCATGGTCCAGACCAAGGAACGCCATTCGCGTCCGCTCGAAGCCGCCTTGACCCTGGCGCAGGATGCCGCCTGGCTGCGACACGCGGCCGCGCACAGCGGCTTGCTGCACGCCTGATTTCCGGGGCGGGGGCTGAACAGCCCTTTTAATAAGAACGAATGTTATCTACTGCAGTGCATCATTTATTTTTTGAATGATGTCATGTCCCGATCCAATTTGACCCGGGCATGCGCCGCCTTGAAACTCCGCGCATGCCTTTTATGAATCGAGGGACTTAGCATGAACCACCCAGGCCGCAAAGGCGAAATCCAGGCCGTGGCCGTTGCCACGGTCGACGACCTGCGCGAACGCATCCGCCGCAAGAGCAAGCTCAAGGGGCGCCAGGCCGACGACAAGTCGCTGGCCGAAGTCGTGACCCTGATCGGTCCCCGTCCCGCCGAGGGCCACCGCCGCGACCTGCTGATCGAGCATCTGCACAAGCTCAACGACGCCTACCGCTGCCTGCATGACCGCCACCTGGTGGCGCTGGCCAAGGAGATGAACATCCCCATGGCCGAGGTCTACGAGGTGGCCACCTTCTATCACCACTTCGAGGTGGTCAAGGGCGATGAGCAGGCCCCGGGCCTCACCGTGCGCGTCTGCGACGGCCTGAGCTGCGAGATGGGCGGCGCCCAGAGCCTGATGGCCAAGCTGCAGACGGCCCTGGGTTCCGATCCGTCCAAGGTGCGCGTGATCCCCGCGCCCTGCGTCGGCCGCTGCGAGCAGGCGCCCGTGGCCGTGGTGCACCAGAACCCCGTGCTGCACGCCACGCCGGAATCGGTAGCCAAGGCCGTCAAGGCCGCGGCCAGCACGCACCCCAAGTCCAATGGCAAGTCCAGCTTCGAGCCGGCCGCGCTGGCACTTAAGTCCGTTTCGCCCGTGCCCAGCCAGCAGCAGGTTTCGCCCGATTACGTGGGTTTCGACGCCTACAAGGCCCAGGGTGGCTACCAGATGATCGCGGACCTGCTGAACGGCAAGCGCGAGGTCGAACCCATCATCAAGGCCATGGAAGACTCGGGCCTGCGTGGCCTGGGCGGCGCCGGCTTCCCGGCCGGCCGCAAATGGCGCATCGTGCGCGACCAGCCGGCCCCCAAGCTGATGGCCGTGAACATCGACGAAGGCGAGCCCGGCACCTTCAAGGATCGCACTTATCTCGAGCGCGATCCGCACCGCTTCCTCGAAGGCCTGCTGGTGGCCGCCTACGCCGTGGGCGTGGGCGCCTGCTACATTTACCTGCGCGACGAGTACCACGGCGCCCGCGCGCTGCTCGAAGCCGAACTGGCCAAGCTTCAGGCCAACCCGCCCTGCGCGCTGCCGCTGATCGAGCTGCGCCGCGGTGCCGGCGCCTACATCTGCGGTGAAGAGTCGGCCATGATCGAGTCGATCGAAGGCAAGCGCGGCGAGCCGCGCATGCGTCCGCCCTACATCGCCCAGGTCGGCCTCTTCGGCCGGCCCACGCTGGAGCACAACTTCGAGACGCTCTACTGGGTGCGCGACATCGTGGAGAAGGGTGCCAGCTGGTTCTCCGGCTTCGGCGCCAACGGCCGCAAGGGCCTGCGCAGTTTCAGCGTCAGCGGTCGGGTCAAGCACCCGGGCGTCAAGCTGGCGCCGGCCGGCATCACCATCCGCGAGCTCATCGACCAGTACTGCGGCGGCATGCTCGACGGCCATGAGCTCTACGCCTACCTGCCGGGCGGCGCCTCGGGCGGCATCCTGCCGGCCAGCATGGGCGACATCCCTCTGGACTTCGACACCCTGCAGCCCTACGGCTGTTTCATCGGCTCGGCCGCGGTCATCGTGCTGTCCCAGCACGATACGGCGCGCCAGGCCGCGCTCAACATGATGCGCTTCTTCGCGCACGAGAGCTGTGGTCAGTGCACGCCTTGCCGTGTGGGCACAGCCAAGGCCGTGCAGCTGATGGAAGTCGAGCAGTGGGACAACGAGCTGCTGGAGGACCTGAGCCAGGTCATGGTGGATGCCTCCATCTGCGGCCTGGGTCAGGCCGCGCCCAATCCCATCCGCTGTGTCCAAAAGTATTTCCCGCAAGAACTGGGAGCCTGAACCATGAACGCACCCGCCAAACCCCACGAAGTCCTGCCCCAGGTCGTCGAATTCACGCTCGACGGCAAGAAGGCGCAGGCCTATGCCGGCGAGACCATCCTGACGGTCGCCAAGCGCATGGGCATGGAGATCCCGCACCTTTGCTACAAGGAAGGTTATCGCGCCGACGGCAACTGCCGCGCCTGCGTGGTCGAGATCAAGGGCGAGCGCACGCTGGCCCCGAGCTGCTGCCGCAGCGCCACGGCCGGCATGGAAGTGCAGAGCAAGAGCGAGCGTGCCGTCAAGAGCCAGAAGATGGTGCTCGAGATGCTGCTCTCCGACATGCCTGACGAAGGCTACAAGTGGGACGAGCAGGACGAGTCCCTGCAGCACGGCGAACTCTCGCAATGGGCCAGGAAGGCCGGTGTGACCGTGCGTCCCGAGCTCAAGGCCCTGCGCCGCGAGCAGCCGGTGGCCGACATCTCGCACCCGGCCATGGCCGTGAACCTGGACGCCTGCATCCAGTGCAACCGCTGCGTGCGCGCCTGCCGCGAGGAGCAGGTCAACGACGTGATCGGCTACGCCCTGCGCGGCAGTCACAGCGAGATCGTGTTCGATCTGGGCGACAGCATGGGCGACAGCACCTGCGTGGCCTGCGGCGAATGCGTGCAGGCCTGCCCCACGGGCGCGCTCATGCCCAAGACGCGCATCGGCTCGCAGCAGGTCGACAAGAAGGTCGATTCGGTCTGCCCCTTCTGCGGCGTGGGTTGCCTGATTACCTACAACGTCAAGGACAACAAGATCATCAGCGTGGACGGGCGCGACGGCCCGGCCAACCACAACCGCCTGTGCGTCAAGGGCCGCTTCGGCTTCGACTACGCGCACAACCCGCAGCGCCTGACCAAGCCGCTGGTCCGCATCGCCGGCGTGGCCAAGGACCCCGAGGCCATCGATGAGCTGAACCGCAAGATGAGCGAAGATCCTTCGATCATCGCCACCATGTTCCGTGAGGCGACCTGGGAAGAGGCGCTGGATCTCGCTGGCGGCGGCCTCAAGGCCCTGCGCGACAAGTACGGCAAGAAGGCCCTGGCCGGTTTCGGCTCGGCCAAGGGCAGCAACGAAGAGGCCTACCTGTTCCAGAAGCTGGTGCGCACCGGCTTTGGCAGCAACAACGTGGACCACTGCACGCGCCTGTGCCATGCCTCCAGCGTGGCAGCCCTGCTCGAGGGCGTGGGCTCCGGGGCGGTGTCCAACCAGGTGAACGACGTGGAGCACTCGGACCTGATCATGCTGATCGGCTCCAACCCCACGGCCAACCACCCGGTGGCGGCCACCTGGTTCAAGAACGCGGCCAAGAAGGGCACCAAGATCGTCCTGGCCGATCCGCGCATCACCGACATCGGCAAGCATGCCTGGCGTACGCTGCAGTTCAAGCCGGACACCGACGTGGCCATGCTCAACGCCATGATCTACACGGTGATCGAGGAAGGCCTGGTCGACAAGGACTTCGTGAAGAACCGGGCCAACAACTTCGAGGAACTCAAGAAGAACGTCAAGGGCTACAGCCCCGAGGCCATGGAGCCCATCTGCGGCATTCCGGCTCAGCAGCTGCGCGAGGTGGCGCGCGAGTTCGCCAAGTCCAAGGCCTCGATGATCCTCTGGGGCATGGGCGTGAGCCAGCACGTGCACGGCACCGACAACGCACGTTGCCTGATCGCCCTGTGTGCGGTGACCGGCCAGATCGGCAAGCCCGGTTCCGGCCTGCACCCGCTGCGCGGCCAGAACAATGTGCAGGGCGCCAGCGACGCCGGCCTGATCCCCATGATGTTCCCGAACTACCAGCGCGTGGACAACAAGGAAGTGCACCAGTGGTTCGAGAAGTTCTGGGGCGCCAAGCTCGATGACAAGCCCGGCTACACCGTGGTGGAAATCATGCACAAGGCCCTGGTCGATGACAGTGATCCGCACAAGATCCACGGCATGTACGTCGAGGGTGAGAACCCCGCCATGAGCGACCCGGACCTGAACCACGCCCGCCATGCCCTGGCCGAGCTCAAGCACCTGGTCGTGCAGGACATCTTCATGACGGAGACCGCCTGGCTGGCCGACGTCATCCTGCCCGCCACGGCCTGGCCCGAGAAGACCGGCACGGTCAGCAACACCGACCGCATGGTGCAGCTAGGCAAGCAGGCCGTCACGCCACCCGGCGATGCCAAGCCCGACCTCTGGATCATCCAGCAGATCGCCCAGCGCATGGGCCTGGACTGGAACTACTCGGGCGAGCATGCCGGCGTGGCGGCGGTCTACGAAGAGATGCGTCAGGCCATGCACACCGCCATTTCGGGCATCACCTGGGACCGCCTGGAGAAGGAATCCAGCGTGACCTATCCCTGCCTGAGTGCGGACGATCCGGGCCAGCCCATCGTCTTCATCGACAAGTTCGACACCAAGGACGGCAAGATCAGGCTGGTGCCGGCCGACATCATTCCGGCCAACGAGCGTCCGGACGCCGACTTCCCCTTCGTGCTCATCACGGGCCGCCAGCTCGAACACTGGCACACGGGCAGCATGACGCGCCGTTCCGGCGTGCTCGATGCGATCGAGCCCATCGCCACTGCCTCCATGTGCGGTGCCGACATGACCGAGCTGGGCCTGAACCCGGGCGATGTGGTGACGGTGGCCTCGCGCCGCGGCCAGGTGGCCATCCACCTGCGCCGTGACGACGGCACGCCGCGTGGCGCGGTCTTCATCCCCTTCGCCTACTACGAGGCGGCGGCCAACCTGATCACCAACGCGGCGTTTGATCCGGTCGCCAAGATTCCGGAGTTCAAATACTGCGCGGTGTCCATCCGTCGCGGCGGCACGCCGGCCAAGACGCAGGGCTTCGGGGCGGCGGCGGCCATGCTGGGCTGAAGCCGCGTTCTCGGTACCCGAGACGCAAAAGGCCTTGCGCTGCGGCGCAAGGCCTTTTTTCTTCCAGACCCGCCGCCACCGCTTGCGACAATTTGTCGCAGCAGAGCGCGTAGGCAGGTCTTTTCCTATCCGCTACAGTGGCAGCTTGCAAAAGCAAGCACATGAGCAGCAAGAACCCCTCCCTCCAGGTCGCCGTCCTGATGCGCAAGGTGCGCATCACGGGCCCTATGAGCCAGTGGCAACCCTGGCGCTGGGAGCTGGCCGACGTCGTGATGCACGAACCTGCCTTTGGCAGCGAGCCGCGCCTGCTGCGCCAGGATGAGAACGGCGAGACCTGGCTGCATCCTGGTTTTACGGTCGAGCTGTTCCGAGACGATGCCGAGGGCTATTACCTCAACGCCACCACGTCGGCCCCCTGCTGGTTCGTGCTCTGGCGCATGGAGGAGGAGGCCACGGTCACCGACGAGCCCATCCCGCGCCCGGTCGCCGTGTCCGTGAGCTACCACGATGCCGGTCGCTGGCTCGACGCGCAGGAGACGGTGGAGCAGGTGGGGGCGCCGTCCGAGGTCGTGGACTGGTTCCGGGCCTTTGCCGACGAGCACTATGTGATCGAACCCAAGCGGCGCAAGCGGCCCGACAGCTTCAAGCCGCTGACCGACCGTTTTGGCAACCCGGCTTCGGTCAGCACCGAGAAGAAATACGGCGGGGGCGATCATGGCTGAGGGCTTCCTGGGGCGCTGGTCGCAGCGCAAGCAGGCACTGCGCGAGGGCAAGGCCGTCGAGGAGCCGCCCGTGCCCGCCGTGCCCACGCCCGCTCCGGCGGCGAAAGGCACCGCACCGGCACCCGCCGAACCCGCCGCTGCGCCCGAGGTCCAGGCCCCCCCGCCGCCGACGCTGGAAGATGTGCAGGCCCTGACGCCGCAATCCGACTTCCGGCGCTATGTCGCCGGGGATGTGGATCCCGAGGTCAGGCATGCCGCGATGCGCACGCTTTTTTCCGATCCGCACTTCAATGTGATGGACGGACTGGACATCTACATCGAGGACTACAACACGCCCAATCCCATGCCGGCCTCCATGCTGCGCAAGATGGCCAGCGCCCAGTTCCTGGGCCTGGTGGAGGAAGAGAAAGAGAAGAAGCCGCAGCCGCCTGCCACCGTGCAGCCGGCCGACGCCGCTGTACCCGCGCAGGACCCTGACGAGCCCGAGGCTCCCCGGGCCCTTGCCGCTGAAACCGACGAGACCCCACACCATGACGACCCTGATCTGCGACTGCAACAAGACCATGCCTCTGGACCCCAAGGGCCTGGGCGCGGCGCTTGACGAAACGCTGACACTGCACAGCACCCTCTGCCGGCGCGAGGCCGGCGCTTTCCAGCAGGCCCTGGGCCGGGCGGACGACCTAGTGGTCGCGTGCACCCAGGAGGCACGTCTGTTTGGTGAAATCGCCGAGCAGACCGAGGGTGCCAAGGCCGTGCCCATCCGCTTCGTCAACATCCGCGAAACCGGTGGCTGGAGCAAGGACGCCGGCAAGGCCATGCCCAAGATGGCCGCGCTGCTGGCCGCGGCGCGCCTGCCCGATCCCGAGCCCGTGCCCACCGTGACCTACAAGAGCGCGGGCCGCCTGCTGATCATCGGCACGCTCGACGCGGCCGAGCGCGCGGCCGACCTGCTGGCCGACACGCTGGACGTGAGCATCTTCAGCACTGGCGCCGGGACCGACGGCGGCATGCAGGAGCGCCGCTACCCGGTGCTGACCGGGCGCATCGAGTCCCTGACCGGCTGGCTCGGTGCCTTCGAGCTCCAGCGCCAGACCAGCAACCCCATCGACCTGGACCTGTGCACGCGCTGCAATGCCTGCATTGCCGCCTGTCCGGAAAACGCCATCGGTTTCGACTATCAAATTGATAGCAATCTCTGCAAATCCCATCGGTCCTGCGTCCAGGCCTGCGGCGTGGCCGGGGCGATCGACTTCACCCGTGAGCCGCAGTCCGAGAGCGAGACCTTCGATCTGGTGCTGGACCTGCGTGGCACGCCAGCCTTCAGCCAGCATGCCCGGCCCCAGGGCTATTTCCTCTGGGACGGCCACGACCCGCGCGTGCTGATCGAGCTGCGCGGCCTGGTCGGTGAGTTCGAGAAGCCGAAGTTCTTCACCTACAAGCAGAAGCTCTGCGCCCACAGCCGCAACGAGAAAACCGGCTGCAATGCCTGCATCGAGGTCTGCTCGGCCTCGGCCATCAGCTCGGAAAAGGAGCGTCAGCAGATCAAGGTCAACCCGAATCTGTGCGTGGGTTGCGGGGCCTGCACCACGGTCTGCCCCAGTGGCGCACTGACCTTTGCCTACCCGCGCGTGGCCGAGCAGGGCGTCAAGTTCAAGACCCTGCTCTCGGCCTACCAGCGCGCCGGCGGGCGCGAACCCGCGCTGCTGCTGCACAGCCAGCAGGCCGGCACCCGGCTGATCGGCGATCTGGGCCGTGCCGCGCGCGTGGACCCGGACATCCTGGGCGTGCCCGCCCGCGTGATCCCGGTGCCGGTCTGGCACACGGCCTCCCTGGGTCTGGAGCTCTGGCTCACGGCCGTGGCCTACGGCGCGCGCAATGTCTGGATCCTGATGACGGGCGAGGAGGCGCCGCAATACCTGGAGGCGGTGCGCGCGCAGATGAATGTGGCGCAGGCCATCCTCACGGGTCTCGGTTACGAGGGCGAACACTTCCGCATCCTGCACGCGCGCGATGCGCGCGACCTCGCCGAGCTGGACGCTGCCCTGCAGGCCGCTCCGGCGAAGGGTGTGGGCAAGACGGCCGGCTTTGCCGTGCAAGCCGATAAGCGCGCCACGCTGGAGCTGGCGCTGGATCATCTGGTCGAGCAGGCCCCGGCCAGGCCCGAGCGCATCGCCCTGCCGGCCCAGGGCTCACCGCTGGGGGCGCTGGCCGTCAACAAGGACGCCTGCACGATGTGCCTGAGCTGCGTGAACGCCTGTCCGGCCAGCGCACTGCAGGACAACCCGAACGCGCCGCAGCTCAAGTTCATCGAGAAGAACTGCGTGCAGTGCGGCCTGTGCGTCAAGACCTGCCCCGAGCAGGCGCTGAGCCTGGTGCCGCAGCTCAAGTTGACGCCACAGCGCAAGGAAGCCGTGGTCATCAACGAGATGCAGCCCTATGCCTGCGTGCGCTGCGGCAAGCCCTTTGGCACGCTCAAGGCCATCGAGGCCATGCTGGGCAAGCTCGCCGGCCACGCCATGTTCCAGGGTGAGGCGCTGGAGCGGCTGAAGATGTGCGGCGATTGCCGCGTGATCGACATCTACAGCAACCCGAACGAAAGCAAGATCACCGATCTGTGAGGCCCCATGACTTCCCCATCTGAATCCAACGACGCCCAGCTGGTGCAGGGCACCCTCGACGAGGAAACCGCGCGCGCCGAGGTCTACGGCCTGCTGGCCGCGCTGTACTACGCGCCGCCCGGCGCCGAATTGCTGGAGCAGCTGCGCGTGGCGGCCACCGAGGCACCTGCCGAGGGCGGCTTTCTGGAGGAGCCCTGGCGTGTCCTGGTGGGTGCCGCACGTGACATGGACCTGGCGGCTGTGACCGGCGAGTACCACACCCTGTTCGGTGGGGTGGGCAAGCCCGAGATCTACCTCTTCGGTTCGCACTACCTCAGCGGTTTCCTCAACGAAAAGCCGCTGGCCCAGCTGCGCACGGACCTGGCCGCCCTCGGCCTGGCGCGCGACGAGACCCTGCCCGAGACCGAGGATCACATCGCCTACCTCTGCGAAGTCATGCGTTACCTGATCGCGGGCGATGACATGGCCGTGGCCAACCTCACGAAGCAGCGCGAGTTCTTCGTCGATCACCTTCAGCCCTGGGCCCACCAGCTGTGCGATGCGCTCGAAGCGCATCCGCGCGCCCGTTTCTACGCGGCTCTGGCGAGCTTCACGCGGGCTTTCATCAGCGTGGAGCAGCAGGGCTTCGACATGCTGGCCTGAGCCGGAGGATCAGCTCCGGCGGGCCTCCATCGGGCCTGTCGGACCTTCCTGCGGTGCCAGGGGTTCTGTCAACAGCCAGACCCGAAAGCAGGCACCGTCCACGTCCTCGCCGAACTCGCGGCGGTTGCGGCCTTCAATGCTGCCGCCGTAGCGCTCCACCAGGCCCACGCTGATCCACAGGCCCAGGCCGTTCCCGTCGTTCTTGGTGGTGAAGAAGGGACGGAAAAGCCGTTCCCGCACACGTTCACTCAGACCCGGCCCGCTGTCGCTGATCTCCAGCAGCACGCCGAGGCGGCCGTCCTCGCGATCGCGGGTCCGCAGGCGCAGCGTGCCGCCCTGCGGCATGGCCTGGATGGCGTTGATCATGAGGTTGATCACGACCTGCTGCAGCTCCTGCCGGTTGATGCCCGCGCGCGCCTTGGCGCGCAGATCCCTGAGCACCTCGATCTGCGTGCGCGCCAGCAGATGGGCCACGAGCACCAGGGAGTTTTCCAGCACCTGGTTCACATCCACGGCTTCCACATAGCCGGCGTACTCGGTCGGGCGTGCGTATTGCAGCAGCTGCGTGATGATGAGGCGCATGCGCTCGACCTGCTGGTCGAGCAGCTTGAGCTCGGCCTGCACGGGCTTGGCCTGCGGTCCCAGGGTCTCACGCATCAGGTCCAGATTGCCCTGGATCACGGCGATGGGGTTGTTGATCTCGTGCGCCACGCTGGCCGTGAGCTGGCCGATGGCGGCCAGTTTCTCGGACTTGACCAGCTGCGCCTGCGCCTGCTGCAGCGAAGCGTTGCTCTGGGCGAGCTCGCGTGTGCGTTCGATCACCTTGGCGTCGAGCTCCTCGGCCCAGCGTTGCAGCGCGCGCGTCTTGTCGTCGATCACGTCCAGCAACTCGTCCAGATGGCCGGCCAGCGCGCCGATCTCGTCGCGGGCGCTCACGGCGCCGACGCGCGCGCCGGTGTCGCCGTCCTCCACGCGCTGCATGGTCTGGTTCATCTGTTCCACGGGGCGGAAGATGCTGCGCGCCCAGCGCAGCGAGAACAGCGCGGCCAAGATCATCACCAGCACGAAGATGCCGACGATGAGCGCGAGCATGCCGTACTTGACGTAGCGGAAGGGCTGCTCCAGATAACCCACGTAGAGCATGCCAACGCGTTCGCCGCCGGCATCCAGCAAGGGCTCGTAGGCCGAGACGTACCAGTCGTTGACCACGAAGGCGCGGTCCAGCCAGGTGTTGCCGTGGGTGAGCACGTCCTCGCGCACGGCGCGCGAGACGCGTGTGCCGATGGCGCGCTCGTCTCGGAACAGGCGCACATTCGTGGTGATGCGCACATCGTCCATGAAGAGCGTGGCCGTGCCGTGGCTGCCGAAGGGCAGGGAGCCTTCGGGGTAGACGATGCGGTTGATGTGGTCGATGAAGGGCAGGTTCTGGTTGAGCAGCACGCCGCCGCGCAGCAGAGCCACAATGCTGCCGTCGGCACCGCGCACGGGGGTGGTGGCCAGCATCACGAGGGCCCGGTCCTCGACGCTACGCGTGGTGGGCACGGCACTGCGGGTGGCGACCAGGGGGATGTGGATGCGCGGCGCCAGGTGCGGCGCCAGCGCCAGCAGCTCGGCCGCTTCCAGTCGCGCCACACTGGCATGGTCGGTGCTCACGCGGGCATGTATCGCCGCCGGCCCGCTGACGGGCGCACGTAGTTCGGCCGGCGGCTCGGCCGTAGGCAGCCAGCCGGCGGTGATCAGGCGCCCGTCGAGCTGGTAGAGGTTGAAGAAGTCGAAGCCCAGCCGGTGGCGTTCGCGCATCAGCAGGGACTGGACGGCGGGCAAGTCGCGCTGGTGCAGCGACTGGTACAGGGCCTGTGAGGCGGCCACGGCCTGGGTACCCGAACCCACTTCGGACAGCACCTGCTCGAAATAGCCACGCGCCACGGCCAGATCGCTGCGCACCTTGGTGATCAGCAGGCGGTCGTAGGCGGCGTTGCCCCAGATCACCAGCGCGCCGACCAGCAGCGGCAGCACCACCAGCAGCGGTAGCAGGGCCATGGCCAGCAGCTTGTTGCGGATGGAGTGCGTGAGCCAGCGCGGAGCCAGCAGGGCGCGCAGCCGGGGGAAGGATGTCACGTCAGCGCCCATTCGGCGCAGCGCCGCTCCAGCGTGCGGCGCGAGATACCCAGCAGCTGCGCGGCCTGGGTCTTGTCGCCCTGCACCGAATCGAGCACGGCGAGGATGTGCTGCTTCTCCAGCGTGTGCAGATCGGTCGGCTGGGCGTTGGCGGCGCGGTGCTTCTTGTCCATGGCGTAGAGCGCCGAGACATTGAGCGCGCCGAGGATCAGCGATCGCTCGACCAGATTGCGCAGCTCGCGTACATTGCCGGGCCAGTCGTACTGCGTGAGGTAGTCCATCTCGGCCGCGGTCAGCTGCAGCGGCAAGGCGCCCAGCACGGGTGCGAGCTGGCTGGTGAAGTGCTGCACGAGATCGGGAATGTCTTCCTTGTGCTCGCGCAGTGGCGGCAGGGTGAGTTCCACCACCTGCAGGCGGTAGTAGAGGTCCTTGCGGAAGCGTCCCTCGGCCACCTCCTGCTGCAGGTCGCGGTTGGTGGCGGCGATGATGCGCACATTCACCGGCAGCAACTGCTGGCTGCCCACGGGGCGGATCCTGAGGTCTTCCAGCGCGCGCAGCAGCGTGGCCTGCAGTGCCAGCGGCAGCTCGGCCACCTCGTCGAGAAAGAGCGTGCCGCCTTGCGCGTAGTAAAAAAGCCCGTCGCGTGCCCGTGTCGCGCCGGCAAACGCGCCCTTGGCATGGCCGAAGAGTTCGCTTTCCATCTGCTCGGGCGACACCGAGGCGCAGTTCACCGGCACAAAGGGCCCTTGCGCCCGCGGGCTCAGGGCATGCAGCGCGCGTGCCACCAGCTCCTTGCCCGTGCCCGATTCCCCCTGCAGCAGCACTGTGCTGTTGACCGGTGCGACGCGCCGCACCGAGGCCGAGAGCTCGGCGATCTGCGCCGAGCGGCCCACCAGGCCGTTGTTGGCGAACTGGCTGCGCGCCAGCGTGTGGCGCAGCACGAAGTTCTCGCGCGCGAGGCGTGCGCTCTCGTAGCAGCGCCGCACGGCGTTGAGGATCTGCGGCACGCGGAAGGGCTTGAGGATGAAGTCCGAGGCGCCGGCACGCAGCGCCTCGATGGCGGTGTCCAGGTCGGCGAAGGCCGTGATCAGGATGACCTGGCCGGTGTAGCCGTGCTCGCGCAGGTCCTTGAGCCAGGCCACGCCGTTCATGCCGGGCAGGGCGATGTCCAGGACGATGAGGTCCACATGGTGATCGCGCAACAGCGCCGCGCCGTCCTCCGCACTGCCGGCCTCGTGCACGGTCTGGCAGCGCGGCCCCAGGGTCTTGACCAGGAAGTTGCGCATGCCGGGTTCATCGTCGACGACGAGGATGGACCAGTAAGGCCAGCCTTCGGCCATCTTGGCGCTGTCGGCGGGATGAGGGGTCTGGGTCACGGTGTGCATGCGAGGGTGAGGGATTCTATCGAGCGCAGCCGAGTGATTTTCTCGGGTATCGCGTGTTTCGACCTGGGTGCAACACCAGTGGGCCAGGTGAATTGGGAAGCATTCTTATCTTCTCCGCGACAACTTGTCGCGTTGCATGCGTCAGGATGTCGAGGTAGCGAGAGGATGCTGCGTAGCAGCAATCGCGCAAACCCCGGCGCGGCCGTGTTTTGGGTGTGCAGCATGTCATGCCAGAGTGCATGCATATATATCAGCCATTAACGAATTAAGAGGATTTCCGAGGGAAAACACCGCTGAACTTATCAGCCGATTCGCTTGATGAATCGTCGCAGGATTGATAAATTCGCATGAGGTTTTGCATATCCGTGCCTATCCCGGCAACGGAATGAATGTCAGTCACAGGAGACCAGCATGAGTCAACAAGCCCAAGGGAAATTGTCGCGTCGCACCCTGTTCGCAGGGGCAGGCACGGTCGGTGCCGTGGCCGCGGTGGCCAGCCTGCTGCCGTCGGCGCAACCGGTCGAGCAGGCCGCCCAGGAGCTCAAGCCCGCGCCCAAGAACGGTGGCGGCTACCAGCTGACCGAACACGTCAAGCACTACTACCAGACCACCCGCCTCTAATTCAAGTCCAAGCTGGAGAGAGACATGTTGCTCACCAAGAAATCCCCGGCGACCGAGGCCACGGCCCGTTCGCCCTTCGTCCACAGCCTGCGTCGCGGCCTGTCGCAAGCGCTGCCCACCATGGACCGTCGCGCCTTCCTGCGCCGCTCGGGCCTGGGTCTGGGTGTCGGTCTGGCTGCTTCGCAGCTCACGCTCGTCAAGAAGGCCCGCGCCGCCAGCAAGGTAGCCGTGGGTGACGGCAAGATCGAGGTCAAGCGCACCGTCTGCACGCACTGCTCGGTCGGCTGCGCCATCGACGCCGTGGTGGAGAACGGCGTGTGGACACGCCAGGAGCCGGTGTTCGATTCGCCGATCAACCTCGGTGCGCACTGCGCCAAGGGCGCCTCGATCCGCGAGCACGGCCACGGCGAGTACCGCCTGCGCTATCCCATGAAGCTCGTGAACGGCAAATACGAGCGCATCAGCTGGGACACGGCCCTCAACGAAATCACCGCCCGCATGCAGGAGCTGCGCAAGGCCAGCGGCCCGGACAGCGTCTACTTCATCGGCTCATCCAAGCACAGCAACGAACAAGCCTACCTGATGCGCAAGTTCGTAAGCTTCTGGGGCACGAACAACTGCGACCACCAGGCGCGTATCTGCCACTCCACCACGGTGGCCGGCGTGGCCAACACCTGGGGCTACGGTGCGATGACCAATTCGTACAACGACATGCAGAACAGCAAGGTCGCCCTGTACATCGGCTCCAACGCCGCCGAGGCCCACCCGGTCAGCCTGCTGCACATGCTGCACGCCAAGGAGACCGGCTGCAAGATGATCGTGGTCGACCCGCGCTTCACCCGCACCGCGGCCAAGGCCGACGAGTACGTGCGCATCCGCTCCGGTAGCGACATTCCCTTCCTCTTCGGCCTGCTGTATCACATCTTCAAGAATGGCTGGGAAGACAAGAAGTACATCAACGACCGCGTCTACGGCATGGACGACGTCAAGAAGGACGTGCTGGCCAAGTGGACGCCGGCGGCGGTGGAAGAGGCTTGCGGCGTGCCCGAAGCCCAGATGATCAAGATCGCGAAGATGCTGCACGAGAGCCGCCCCGGCACCATCGTGTGGTGCATGGGCCAGACCCAGCACACCATCGGTAACGCCATGGTCCGTGCCTCCTGCATTCTGCAGCTGGCCCTCGGCAACGTCGGCAAGTCCGGCGGCGGCACCAACATCTTCCGCGGCCACGACAACGTGCAGGGCGCAACCGATGTCGGCCCCAACCCTGATTCGCTGCCCGGCTACTACGGCATCGCCGAAGGCTCCTGGAAGCATTTCGCCAACGCCTGGGGCGTGGACTTCGAGTGGATCAAGAAGCAGTACGCCTCGCCCGCGATGATGACCAAGTCGGGCATCACGGTCTCGCGCTGGATCGACGGCGTGCTGGAAAAGAACGAGCTGATCGACCAGGACCACAACCTGCGCGGCGTCTTCTACTGGGGCCACGCGCCCAACTCCCAGACCCGTGGTCTGGAAATGAAGCGCGCCATGGACAAGCTGGATCTGCTGGTGGTGGTCGACCCCTACCCCTCGGCCACGGCCGCCATGGCTGCCATGCCGGGCAAGCCTGAAGACCTCAACCCCAACCGTGCGGTCTACCTGCTGCCGGCAGCGACGCAGTTCGAGACCAGCGGTTCCTGCACCGCCTCCAACCGCTCCATCCAGTGGCGCGAGAAGGTCATCGATCCGCTGTGGGAGAGCCGCAGTGACCACATGATCATGTACCAGCTGGCCCAGAAACTGGGCTTCGACAAGGAACTGGTCAAGAACTACAAGATGCAGAAGGTCAAGGGCATGGACGAACCCGTGCCTGAGGATATCCTGCGCGAGATCAACCGCAGTGTCTGGACCATTGGCTACACCGGTCAGAGTCCCGAGCGCCTCAAGGCTCACATGCGCAACATGAACGCCTTCGACGTGAAGACGCTCAAGTGCAAGGGCCAGGTGGTGGACAAGGAGACCGGCTACGACATGTCCGGTGACTACTTCGGCCTGCCCTGGCCCTGCTACGGCACGCCCGAGCTCAAGCACCCGGGCTCGCCCAACCTGTATGACACCAGCAAGCACGTCATGGACGGCGGCGGCAACTTCCGCGCCAACTTTGGCGTCGAGAAGGACGGCAAGAACCTGCTGGCTGAAAACGGCTCGCACTCGGTGGGTGCCGACATCACCACCGGTTATCCGGAACTCGACCATGTCCTGCTCAAGAAGCTGGGCTGGTGGGGTGAGCTGACCGAGGCGGAAGCCAAGGCGGCCGAAGGCAAGAACTGGAAGACCGATCCTTCGGGCGGCATGATCCGCGTGTTCATGAAGAACCACGGCTGCCATCCCTTCGGCAACGCTAAGGCCCGCGCGGTGGTCTGGAACTTCCCGGACCCGGTGCCCCAGCACCGCGAGCCGGTCTACGGCACCCGTCCGGACCTGATCGCCAAGTACCCGACGCACGACGACCAGAAGAACCGCTGGCGTCTGCCCATCCTGTACAAGTCGCTGCAGCAGAAGAACGTGGCCGACAAGATGCACGAGAAGTACCCGCTGATCATGACCTCGGGCCGTCTGGTCGAGTACGAGGGCGGCGGCGAGGAGACCCGCGCCAACCCCTGGCTGGCCGAGCTGCAGCAGGAAGCCTTCGTGGAAATCAACCCGAAGACGGCCGCCGAGCGCGGCATCCGCAACGGCGAGCGTGTATGGATGAGCACTCCCACCGGGGCGCGCATCAACGTGCAGGCCCTGGTGACTGAGCGTGTTGGCGCCGACACCGTCTGGATGCCCTTCCACTTCTCCGGCCGCTGGCAGGGTGCGGACATGCTGTCCTACTACCCCAAGGGCGCAGCGCCCATCGTGCGCGGTGAAGCGGTCAACACGGCCACCACCTATGGTTACGACATCGTGACCATGATGCAGGAAACCAAGACCACCATCTGCCAGATCGAGAAGGCCTGAGGAGTAACACATGGCACGCATGAAATTTGTTTGTGACGCCGAGCGCTGCATCGAGTGCAATGGCTGCGTCACCGCTTGCAAGAACGAGCACGAGGTGCCCTGGGGCGTGAACCGCCGCCGCGTGGTCACCCTCAACGACGGCGTCCCGGGCGAGAAATCGATCTCGGTGGCCTGCATGCACTGCAGCGATGCACCCTGCATGGCGGTCTGCCCCGTCAACTGCTTCTACCGCACCGACGAGGGCGTCGTGCTGCACGACAAGGACATCTGCATTGGCTGCGGCTACTGTTCCTACGCCTGCCCCTTCGGCGCACCGCAGTTCCCCTCCCAGGGCACCTTCGGTGTGCGCGGCAAGATGGACAAGTGCACCTTCTGCGCCGGTGGTCCTGAGACCCACGGTAGCCAGGCCGAGTTCGAGAAGTACGGACGCAACCGCCTGGCCGAGGGCAAGCTGCCCGCCTGCGCCGAGATGTGCTCGACCAAGGCCCTGCTCGCCGGTGACGGCGACATGGTGGCCGACATCTTCCGCACCCGTGTGCTGCAACGTGGCAAGGGCGCCGAGGTCTGGGGCTGGGGTACGGCTTACGGCTCGCGTCAGGCAGGTCAGCCTGCACCTGCAGGAGCCAAGTCATGAAAAAAATCCTGATCGCTGCATCTGTCGCCTGTCTGCTCGCCGCTTGCGGCGAGGTGGACCAGTCCATGGCCGGCGCCAAGTCGGACGCCCCGTCCTACAACGGGACCGGAAAGGCTTATGTCGAGTCGGGCTGGAAGCCGGGTGACAAGGCGAGCTGGGAGTCCAAGCTCAAGGCGCGCGGCCAGTATGGCCAGAACGAATACAACCGGGTCAACTGAAGAACGGACGCCTCATGAAAAAAGCTCTCGCCGTGGCGATGCTCATGGCTTTGGGCTGGGCCGCTCCGGCCCTCGCCCAGCAGGACAAACTCAAGCTTGACGAGCCGCCAGCCAAGGCGGCACCGGCCCAGCAAGGTGGCATCAAGAGCCAGAACATCTTCGATGTGAAGCCCGATGCCAGCGAGGAGCCGGGGTACGCCACCCAGACCAATGCCGAGCGCGCCCAGGTGCAACCTGGCAACAACGCGCCCATGTGGCGCGCGGTCGGTGCCGGTGTCACAGGCTACAGCAGCCTGCCCCGGCACGAAGCGCCCGAGGCCGGCAACCTGATCCAGCCTTTCGTGCAGTACCCGGGCTCCATGCTCACCAACGCCGGTGAAGCCTGGCGTCAGGTGCGCAACCACTGGATCATTCCCTATGGCGGCGCCCTGCTGCTGATCGCACTGGGTGCGGTGGGTCTGTTCTACTGGCGCAAGGGCACGATGCAGCTGCATGGCGCCGAGACCGGTCGCAAGATCGAGCGCTTCACAGCCTTCGAGCGCGCGGCCCACTGGTCCAACGCGATTGCCTTCGTCATCCTCGCGGTGTCGGGCATCGTGATGGCCTTCGGAAAGTACTTCCTGCATCCCATCATCGGCGGCACGCTCTTTGGCTGGCTGACCTATGTGCTCAAGAACCTGCACAACTTTGCCGGTCCGGTGTTCGCGGTCTCACTGGTGATCGTGATCGTGACCTTCGTCAAGGACAACCTCCCGCGCAAGGAAGACATCACCTGGCTTGTCAAGGGCGGTGGCCTGCTGTCGGGCCAGGAGATCCCCTCGCACCGTTTCAACGCGGGCGAGAAGGTCCTGTTCTGGGGTGGTGTGTTCCTCCTGGGCCTGATCGTGGTGGCTTCCGGTCTGGTGCTCGACAAGCTGGTGCCCGGCCTCGAATACCTGCGCGGCGACATGCAGATTGCGCACATGGTCCACGCCGTGGCCACCGTGCTGATGATGGCCATGTTCATCGGCCACATCTACATGGGTACGGTCGGCATGGCCGGCGCCTACGATGCCATGAAGACCGGCTATGTGGACGAGACCTGGGCCAAGGAGCATCACGAGCTCTGGTACGACGACATCAAGGCTGGCAAGATCCCGGCCCAGCGTAGCCAGCCTGCGGCGCCGGGCGCCACGGTCAAGGCCTGAGTCAAAGAAGGAGAGACATCCGCATGAAATCCATCGCCCTGTTCATCGCTGCCAGCGCCCTGAGCGTCTCGGCCCTGGCCAAGCTGCCCGCTCCGAATGACGCAGCCAAGGCTGCTGCGGCCGAAGCTGCTGCCAAGACCGCGCATGCTGGCAAGGTCGAGGCCTATCTCCTGTGCAAGTCGCAGGATCGTGCCGTCGCCCACTACCGCAAGTCGGCCAAGTCCAAGGACGCCAAGCCCGTGGCAACGGCACCCTGCGCTGATCCCGGCGCCTACAAGCCGGCCGCTGCCGCCGCACCTGCTGCTGCGCCGGCCAAGAAATCCTGATCCCTGAGCGGATCACGGGCAAGGGCCAGGGTCGCCAGACCCTGGCCTTTTTTGTTGTACCCTGCCACCATGCCTGACCGCCTGCTTCCCCATCTGACCCGCGCCAGTGCACCGCTGACGCGCGAAGTCGCTGTCGTCAACGAACATGGTGAGGCCAGCACGCTCTCCATCCCCGCGGAGCGTGCGCTCACGGTCTACGTGGACAAGCGCGAACTCGTCACCCTCATGACCCTGGGCGCGCAGCCCGAGCTGCTGGTGCTGGGCTATCTGCGCAATCAGCGCCTAGTGCGTTCGGTGGAGGAGGTGGAGTCCATCACCGTCGATTGGGACGTGGGCGCTGCCGCCGTGAAGACGCGTGCGGGGATTGCCAACGTCGAGGAACGCACGGCGAAGCGCGTGGTCACCACGGGCTGCGGCCAAGGCAGTGTCTTTGGCGACCTCATGGACGAGGTGGATCAGATCGCCCTGCCGCCCGACGCACGCCTCTCCCAAGCCGAGCTCTACGGCATCGTCAACGCCATCCGTCTGCAGGAGAGCACCTACAAGTCGGCCGGCTCGGTGCACGCCTGTGCCCTGTTCCGTGGTGAGGAGATGCTGATCTTTGTCGAGGACGTGGGGCGGCACAATGCCATCGACACCATTGCGGGGTGGATGTGGATGCAGGATCCCTCTGCCATGGGCGCTGCGGACAAGGTGTTCTATACGACGGGGCGGCTCACGAGTGAGATGGTGATCAAGTCGGCGCAGATGGGGGTGCCGATTGTGGTTTCGCGCAGTGGGATCACGCAGATGGGGCATGCGGTGGCCGATCGCGTCGGCCTGTGCGCCATCGGGCGGGCGACGGGGCGGCATTTCTATTGCTATACGGCGGCAAAGCGGCTGGTACTGCAGCCGGAGCTGGCGGGGCCTAAGTTGCGGGCTGCTGCTTAAGTTCACCTTCCGTTCGGCCTGAGCTTGTCGAAGGCTTCTCGTCGGTTTGAATTCTCTTTGTGTGGCAAGCCGGGGCGATACCCGGCTTGTAGCCATGCCAAAGTCGCAGCCGAGGTGAAATCCCCGTCAGCGCACACAGACACAGAAATCCCCTAAGCTCACTTCCATGAACATCACCTTCTGGCAACTCGCCTGGAAAACCCTCTGGCGTGACCTGCGTGCGGGCCAGCTGCGCCTGCT
>JAIERT010000046.1 GCA_019746735.1 Burkholderiaceae bacterium
TCCAGGAAGCCAGACGCTTGGCGGTGTCGCGCGACAGGATGGTGTCGCCGTAGCCGTTCTCGATCGAGCCGATGGCCACCGACACGAAGTCGCCCACCTGCACTTCGAGCACGCCCTGGTCGTTCTTGAATTCCTCGATCGGGACATAAGCCTCGGACTTGAGGCCGGCATTCACGACGACGAAGCCGTGTTCGACACGAACGACTTCGGCGGTGATCACTTCGCCCGGACGCATTTCGGTGCGTTGCAGGGATTCTTCAAACAGGGCGGCAAAAGATTCAGACATGTAAGTTCCTAGACCATCTGGGCGTCCACGGCGGGAAGGCCATGGCGTGACAGCCGCACCATTGCGACTGGGGGTTAGCTTTCGACGGTGGTTTGTGCGGATGTACCGCAGGTTAAGTTATCGATCCAGCCGGCCAAAGCGCTTGCTGCGCGAAGGGAGCCGGCTGGGCCCGTTCAACTGCTCAGACGGATCCGAACGGTTGTTTGCCCTGCCACCAGTCCAGCACGAGATCCACCGATGCTTCGATCGAGAGATCCGAGTTGTCCAGCAACCGGGCGTCCTGCGCCGGCTTGAGAGGCGCAACGCTGCGATGCATGTCGCGGGCGTCACGCGCTTCCAGGTCGGCGCGAAGGGTTTCGAGTGTAGTCGAAATCCCCTTTGAAATCAACTGCTTATGGCGCCTTTCGGCCCTTTTTCCGGCACTGGCGGTCAAAAACACCTTGAGTTGGGCGTCCGGAAAGATCACGGTGCCCATGTCCCGCCCATCGGCCACCAGGCCGGGCAGGCGGGCAAAGCTGTGCTGCAGGGCCACCAGGGCGGTGCGCACGGCCGGCAGGGCCGAGACCTTGGAGGCGTTCATGCCGCCTTCCTCGCTGCGGATGGCGGCGCTGACGTCCTGGCCGTCGAGCAGCACCCGGTCACCCTCGAAGCGCACAGGCAGGTGCCGGGCCAGGGTGGCGATGGCCGCCTCGTTGGCCGGCTCCAGGTCCAGGCCGGCGTGGAGGGCGGCCAGGGCCGTCACCCGGTAGAGCGCACCGGAATCGAGCAGGTGGTAGCCCAGGCGTTCGGCCAGGGCCGCCGCCAGCGTCCCCTTGCCGGACGCCGTGGGACCGTCCACGCAGAGCACCGGTACCGCACCGGTCGCGGGCGAGGTGACCGAGAACAGGGCCTCGAAATAGTCCGGGAAGGTCTTGGCCACGCACTTCGGGTCCAGGATGCGCACCGGCAGGCGCGCTGGATTGAAGGCGGCCAGCGAGAAGCACATCGCGACGCGGTGGTCGTCGTAGGTGTGGATGCTCGCAGCCCTCCATTGGCTGGCCTGCGGCAGCGGCTCGATGCGGATGAAGTCCGCACCTTCCTCCACCGTGGCGCCGAGCTTGCGCAGCTCCGTGGCCATGGCGGCGATGCGGTCGGTTTCCTTGACGCGCCAGCTCGCGATGTTGCGCAGGGTGCTCGGGCCGTTGGCGTAGAGCGCCATCACGGCCAGGGTCATGGCGGCGTCGGGGATGTGGTTGCAGTCGAGGTCGATCGCCTGGAGCGGCCAGCGGCCGCGGCTGATTTCGAGCCAGTTCGGACCGCCGCTCACGCGCGCGCCCATCTGGCGGGCGGCCTCGACGAAACGGATGTCGCCCTGCATCGAGCTCTCGCCGACGCCCTCGATGCGCACCGGCGCCGCCTGCTGGGCGGCGATGGCCCCCAGCGCGATGAAATAGCTGGCCGAGGAGGCGTCGGCTTCCACGTGCAGCACGCCGGGCGACTGGTAGCGGCTGCCGGCGGGAATCGTGAAGCGGGCCCAGCCGTCACGGCGCACCTGGATGCCGAAACGCGCCAGCAAGTTGAGCGTGATTTCGATATAGGGCTTGGAGATCAGCTCACCCACGACCTCGATCACGAGGTCCTGATGGGCCACCAGGGGCAGGGCCATCAACAGCGCGGTCAGGAACTGGCTGGAGACGTCGCCGCGGACCTGGATCGGGGCGTCCAGCCTGAGCTGCGGTCGGCCGACACGCAGCGGCGGGTAGCCCTCGTTGCCAAGGTAGTCGATGGTGCAGCCCAGCGGGCGCAGCGCATCGACGAGATCACCAATCGGGCGCTCGTGCATGCGCGGCACGCCCGAGAGCTCGAAGTCGCCGCCGGCCAGGGCCAGCGCGGCGGTCAGCGGGCGCATGGCCGTGCCGGCATTGCCCATGAAGAAGCGGATCGGGGCCGACGGCAGCCGGCCGGCGATGCCGTCGATCACGACGGTGTGGCCGTCCTGCTGTATGCCGCAGCCCAGCTGGCGCAGGGCGGTCAGCATCACGCGCGTGTCATCGGAGTCCAGCAGGTCGTGCAGCGTCGTGCGGCCCTGGCACAGGGCCGAAAGCAGCAGCACGCGGTTGGAAATGCTCTTGGAGCCGGGCAGCAGCACGCGGCCGTGTGCGCCGGCCAGCGGCGGCAGATCGAGGAACTCGGTCGCGTACATCGGTGCCGACGGGCGCCTCAGCGGCGGTTCTTGTTCATGCTCCAGTGGGCGCGGGTATCGCTGGCCTGGGCGATCAGTTCCTCGAGCGCTTCGGCGTTGCCGTTGGAGATCATGAGCTCCAGCGCCTGCAGATTGCGCTGGAAATGCTTGGACTGGGTGAGCAGTTCCTCGCGGTTGGAGATCAGGACGTCGCGCCACATCTGCGGATCGCTGGCCGCGATGCGCGTGAAGTCGCGAAAGCCCGGGCCGGCCAGCGCGAGGAAGTCCTTGCCCTGGCCCTGGCCGGCAATGGAGTTCATCAACGCGAAGGCGATCAGATGCGGCAGGTGGCTGACCGCCGCAAAGGCCGCGTCATGCGACTCGGGCGTCATCTTGAGCACACTGCAGCCCAGGGCCGACCAGACATCGATGGCCTGCTGCACCTGCGTGGCATGGGTGCGCTCGATGGGTGTCAGGATGATCTGCTTGCCTGCGTAGAGATCTGGGTCGGCGTGATCCACGCCGGCCACTTCCTTGCCGGCGATGGGGTGGGCCGGAACGAAGGAGCCGACCTGCTCGCGCAGGGCACGGCGGGCGGCATCCACCACGTCGCGCTTGGTCGAGCCCACGTCCATCACCAGCATCTGCGGCGTGACCAGGTGCTTGATGGCCTTGAAGGTGGCCTCGGTGGCCGAGACCGGCACGGCCACCAGCACGATGTCGGCGCCCGAGACGGCCAGCAGGGCCGAGGGCGCCTCGACATCGATCACGCCGAGCTGGCGCGCGCGTTCGGTGGTCGACGGTGATTTGCTGTAGCCAACGACGCGTTTGACCAGCCCGGCGCGCTTGAGCGCGAGCGCAAAGGAGCCGCCCATGAGGCCACAACCGATCAGACCGAGCTGTTCAAACATCATTCAGATACCGGATAGGTGCCCAGAACCTTGTAGAAGGCGCAGAGGGTCTGCAGCTCCTGCAAGGCGGCGGCGACACGGGGCTCGGAGGTATGGCCCTGGATGTCGATGTAGAAATAGTATTCCCATTGGCCCGAACGTGCCGGGCGCGATTCGAAGCGGGTCATGGAGACACCGTGTTTTTTCAACGGAACCAGCAGGTCGTGCACGGCGCCAGGGCGGTTGGGCACCGAGACGATGAGGCTCACGCAGTCCTTGCCGGAGGCCTCGGGCGCGGGCAGGGTCTGCGGCAGGCAGACCACGGCAAAGCGGGTGCGGTTGTAGGCGTCGTCCTGGATGGCATGGGCCACGATGTGCAGGCCGAATTCGGTGCCCGCGCGCTCGCTGGCGATACCGGCCCAGGCCGGGTTGGTCGAGGCCAGGCGCGCGCCTTCGGCATTGCTCGCCGCGGCGTGGCGTTCGGCATGGGGCAGGTGGGTGTTGAGCCACTGCTGGCACTGGGCCAAGGCCTGCGGGTGGGCGTAGACGGCGGTGATGCCTTCGAGCGAGTCGCTCTGGCGCAGCAGGTTGTGGCGTACTAGCAGGCTGGTTTCGCCGATCACGTGCAGCGGTGAGGTCAGGAAGAGGTCAAGCGAGCGCGAGACCATGCCCTCGGTGGAGTTCTCCATGGGCACCACGCCGTACTGGGCAGCCCCGGCAGCCGTGGCGCGGAAGACCTCGTCGATGCTGCCGCAGGGCATGCGCTCGATGCTGGAACCGAAGAACTGCAGGGCGGCCTGTTCGCTGAAGGTTCCGGCCGGGCCCAGATAGGCCACGCGTTGCGGCGCTTCCAGGGCGCGGCAGGCCGACATGATCTCGCGCCAGATGCTGGCCACGCTTTCGCGCTTGAGCGGCCCGGGGTTGCCGGCCTGCAGGCCGGTGATGACCTGGGCCTCGCGCTCCGGGCGGAAGATGGGCGAACCTTCGACCTTCTTGATCTCGCCCACTTCGTGGGCCAGGCTGGCGCGGCGGTTCAGCAGATCCAGCAGCTCCTGGTCCAGGGCGTCGATCAGGTTGCGCAGTTCGGGGAGGGTCTTGGCCATGGCTCAGATTTGGGTGCGCTCGAATTCTCGCATGTAGGCCACCAGGGCCTGCACGCCTTCGAGTGGCATGGCGTTGTAGATCGACGCGCGCATGCCGCCCACCGACTTGTGGCCCTTGAGCTGCAGCAGGCCGGCGGCCCTGGCACCGGCCAGGAACGCCTCGTTGCGCGACTCGTCGCGCAGGAAGAAGGGCACGTTCATGCGCGAGCGGCAGTTGGGCGCCACCTTGTTCACGTAGAACTGAGAGCCGTCGATGTAGCCATAAAGCAGCTCGGCCTTGGCGATATTGCGCGCCTCGATGGCCGGCACACCACCGAGCTTCTTGAGCCACTGGAAGATCAGGCCGGCCATGTAGATGGCATAGGTCGGCGGCGTGTTGAACATGGACTGGTTCTCGGCCACGATCTGGTAATCGAAGGCGCTGGGGCAGGCGGGCAGGGCGTGGCCCAGCAGGTCCTCGCGCACGATGACCAGGGTCAGGCCGGCCGGGCCGATGTTCTTTTGCGCACCGCCGAAAGCCAGGCCGACACGCGACCAGTCGACGGGACGGGAGGCGACCTGAGAGGAGAAGTCGATCACCAGCGGTGCATCCGAGCCCAGCGCCTTCAGATCGGGCAGCTGGTGGAACTCGACGCCATGGATGGTTTCGTTGGAACAAATGTGCACATAGCGCGCACCCGGGCTGAGCTTCCAGCTCCCGGGATCGGGCAGCTGCGTGAAGCCGTGGGCCTCGTCAGAGGCGGCGACGTTCACCTGGCAGTACTTGCGCGCTTCCTTGAGGGACTTCTGGCTCCAGCTGCCCGTCAACACGAAATCGGCTGTGCCACCACGCGAGAGATTGAGCGGGACGATGGCATTTTCGGCCAGGCCACCGCCCTGCATGAACAGGATGCGGAAGTTCTTGGGCACCGCGAGCAGCTCACGCAGGTCGGCTTCGGCCTGCTCGTAGATGCTGATGAACTCCTTGCCGCGGTGGCTCATCTCCATCACGCTCATGCCGCTGCCGTGCCAGTCCAGCATCTCGCTGGCGGCCTGCTGCAGCACCTCGGGCGCGATGGCGGCCGGACCGGCCGAGAAGTTGTAGGGCCGCTGCATCAGGAGGCGTCTTCCGCCGCGTCGCCCGCCTCGCCCTCACTGCCGTTGGCATCGTTCTCGACGATGCGCTGCAGACCGCTGAGCTGGGCGCCGTCGTCGAGTGCGATCAGGGTCACGCCCTGGGTGGCGCGGCCGAGCTCGCGGATCTCGGAGACACGGGTGCGGACCAGCACGCCCTTGTCGGTGATCAGCATGATCTCGTCGTCGGCATGCACCAGGGTCGCGGCCACGACCTTGCCGTTGCGCTCGCTCTGCTGGATGGCGATCATGCCTTTGGTGCCACGGCCGTGGCGCGTGTATTCGGTGATGGGGGTGCGCTTGCCGTAGCCGTTCTCGGTGGCGGTCAGGACGCTCTGCTGTTCGTCCTCGGCCACCAGCATGGCGATCACGCGTTGGCCTTCTTCCAGCAACATGCCGCGCACGCCGCGGGCGTTGCGGCCCATGGGGCGCACATCGTCCTCGTCGAAGCGCACGGCCTTGCCGCCGTCACTGAAGAGCATGACGTCGTGCTTGCCGTCGGTGAGTGCGGCGCCGATCAGGAAATCGCCCGGGTCCAGGTCCACGGCGATGATGCCGGCCTTGCGCGGGTTGCTGAATTCGTCGAGCGCGGTCTTCTTGACCGTGCCCATGGAGGTCGCCATGAACACGTAGTGGTCGGCCGGGAAGCTGCGGTTGTCGCCGGTCAGCGGCAGCACGACGTTGATCTTCTCGCCTTCCTGCAGCGGGAACATGTTGACGATGGGGCGGCCACGCGAACCGCGCGAGCCCGCCGGCACTTCCCAGACCTTGAGCCAATAGAGCCGGCCGCGGTTGGAGAAGCACAGGATGTAGTCGTGGGTGTTGGCGATGAAGAGCTGGTCGATCCAGTCGTCTTCCTTGGTCGCCGTCGCCTGCTTGCCGCGCCCGCCGCGCTTCTGGGCGCGGTACTCCGACAGGGGCTGGCTCTTGATGTAGCCGCTGTGGCTGAGCGTCACCACCATGTCGGTGGGCGTGATGAGGTCCTCGGTGGCCAGGTCCTGGGCGTTGTGCTCCACCTGGCTGCGGCGCGTGCCGACCTTGCCCTGGCCGAACTCCTGCTTGATGGCGGTGAGCTCTTCGCCCACGATCACGGAGACGCGTTCCGGCTTGGCAAGGATGTCGAGCAGGTCCTCGATCTCGGCCATCACGTCCTTGTATTCGGCGACGATCTTGTCCTGCTCCAGGCCGGTCAGGCGCTGCAGGCGCATCTGCAGGATTTCCTGGGCCTGGGTGTCGGAGAGGCGGTACAGACCGTCGCCGCCCATGCCGTAACCCTTTTCCAGACCCTCCGGGCGGTAGTCGTCGGCGTTGACCACGCCACCGTCGGCGCGGGTGCGGGTGAGCATCTCGCGCACCAGCTTGCTGTCCCAGGGCCGCGCCATCAGCTCGGCCTTGGCCACCGGCGGGGTGGGGGCGTTGCGGATGATGGCGATGAAATCGTCGATGTTGCCCAGCGCCACAGCCAGGCCCTCGAGCACATGGCCGCGTTCGCGCGCCTTGCGCAGGTTGTAGACCGTGCGGCGGGTCACCACTTCGCGGCGGTGGTCCAGGAAGACCTCGATCAGGTCCTTCAGGTTGCAGAGCTTGGGCTGGCCGTTGACCAGCGCCACCATGTTCATGCCGAAGGTGTCCTGCAGCTGCGTCTGCTTGTACAGATTGTTGAGCACCACCTCGGGCACTTCGCCGCGCTTGAGCTCGATCACCACGCGCATGCCGGACTTGTCGGATTCGTCCTGAATGTGGCTGATGCCCTCGATCTTCTTCTCGTGCACCAGCTCGGCGATGCGCTCGAGCAGGGTCTTCTTGTTGACCTGGTAGGGCAGCTCGTCGACGATGATGGACTGACGCTGGCCCTTGTCGATGTCCTCGAAGTGGCAGCGGGCACGCATGACCACCCGGCCGCGGCCCGTGCGATAGCCTTCCTTGACGCCCGTCATGCCGTAGATGATGCCGGCGGTGGGGAAGTCGGGCGCCGGGATGATTTCCATCAGCTCGTCGATGGACGCGCCGGGATTGCGCAGCAGGTGCAGGCAGCCGTCGACCACCTCGTTGAGGTTGTGCGGCGGGATGTTGGTGGCCATGCCCACGGCAATACCGCCCGAGCCGTTGACCAGCAGATTGGGCAAGCGGCTGGGCAGGACCAGCGGCTCCTTCTCCGAGCCATCGTAATTGGGGCCGAAGTCGACGGTTTCCTTGTCGATGTCACCCAGCATCTCGTGGGCGATCTTGGCCAGGCGGATTTCGGTGTAACGCATGGCCGCGGCGTTGTCGCCGTCGACCGAGCCGAAGTTGCCCTGGCCGTCCACCAGCATGTGGCGCATGGAGAAGTCCTGGGCCATGCGCACGATGGTGTCGTAGACCGACTGGTCACCGTGCGGGTGGTACTTGCCGATGACATCGCCCACGATACGCGCCGACTTCTTGTAGGCCCGGTTCCAGTCGTTGTTGAGCTCGTGCATCGCGAACAGGACCCGGCGGTGCACAGGCTTGAGACCATCACGCGCATCGGGCAGGGCCCGGCCGACGATCACGCTCATGGCGTAGTCGAGATAACTGCGACGCATCTCCTCTTCGAGGCTGATGGGCAGGGTTTCCTTGGCGAATTGGGTCATGGAGAAGCGGTGCTCGACTTGGGCAATCCGCAATTCTAAAGTCCCGGCCCTGTGGCATGGCTGCAACAGCCGCTGCGCAGTGCCTGCCAGCGCGGCTTGCGGCGCCGGGCTCGCGGTTGACCCTTGTAACTGATATGGCACAATAGCTTGGACAGCTGGGCAGCGCTCGAATCTCGCGAGCGCTTCCTTTTTTTCCGCCGTGCCGCTCAGGCCCCCTTTTCCGCTAGAGGAGAACCATGAAGAAACTGAATTCCTTGGCAGCCCTGTTCGCTGCAGTCGCACTCGTGATGGCCGGTTGCGCGTCCACCCCCGAGCCCACCCCGGCCCCGCAAGCCGCGCCTGCTGCTCCGGCACCTGCCCCGGCTCCCGCGCCTGCTCCGGCACCTGCTCCCGCCCCGGCTGCTCCGGCCACGCCGCCGCCCCCGGCCGCTGTCAAGGTGACCTACGCCGCTGACACCTTCTTCGACTTCGACAAGTCCGTGCTCAAGGCTGACGCCAAGGCCAAGCTGGACGACCTGGCTGACAAGGTCAAGGGCATCAACCTGGAAGTCATCATCGCCGTGGGTCACGCTGACTCCATCGGTACCGATGAGTACAACCAGAAGCTGTCGGTGCGCCGCGCCGAAGCCGTGAAGGCCTACCTGACCTCCAAGGGCATCGACAAGAACCGTGTCTACACCGAAGGCAAGGGCGAGAAGCAGCCCGTGGCTGACAACCGCACTGCCGAAGGCCGCGCCAAGAACCGCCGCGTGGAAATCGAAGTGGTTGGTACCCGCCCCAACCGATAATCAGCCGATGGCTTGATTGACAAACCCCGCTCCGGCGGGGTTTGTTGTTTGTCTTCGGCCGTTTTCACTTAACTTCGCTGCGCGAAGTTAGCCTACGACGCAATCCATTTCACGGATGGTGTGTCCCGGTTCTTGGGCTGTCGGATAATCGGCCCATGACGACGACCGTGAATGCCGACCCGGCCGAACTAGCCAAATTCTCCGAACTCGCCCACCGCTGGTGGGACCCCGAGAGCGAGTTCCGTCCCCTGCACCAGATCAACCCGCTGCGGCTGGACTGGATCAACAGCCTGGCCCCGCTGACGGGGCAGCAGGTGCTGGACGTCGGCTGCGGTGGCGGCATCCTGTCGGACGCCATGGCGCGCAAGGGCGCCACGGTGACAGGCATCGACCTCTCGACCAAGGCACTCAAGGTGGCCCAGCTGCATGCCCTGGAGGCCGGGACGCCCAATGTCAGCTACCGCGAGATCAGCGCCGAAGCCCTGGCCGCAGAGCGCCCCGCGAGTTTTGACGTGGTCACCTGCATGGAGATGCTCGAGCACGTACCCGACCCGGCCTCGGTCGTACGGGCCTGCGCCTCGCTGGTCAAGCCCGGGGGCTGGGTGTTCTTTTCGACCATCAATCGCAACCCCAAGTCCTTCCTGTTCGCCATCGTCGGCGCCGAATACATCCTGAAGCTGCTGCCCCGCGGCACGCACGAATACGCCAAGATGATCCGTCCCAGCGAACTCGCCCGCTACTGCCGCCAGGCCGGGCTGGACCTGTCCGGCACCCGTGGCATGGAATACAACCCGCTGACGCGCCGCTACTGGCTCAGTGCCGACACCAGCGTCAACTACCTGGTGGCCACGCGCAAGGCGGGGGCGTGATGATGCGGTTCAGCGGCATCGAGGCCGTCCTCTTCGACCTGGACGGCACCCTGATCGACAGCGCGCCCGACCTGGGTGCGGCGGCTGACCAGATGCGCACCGACCGTGGCCTCCCGCCCTTGCCACTGGAGCAGTACCGCCCCATGGCCGGTGCCGGTGCGCGCGGCATGATCGGCGTGGCCTTCGGCCTCACTCCTGAGGACCCGGGCTACAACGAGCTGCGCGAGGAGTTCATGGCCAACTACGAGCGCTGCATGACGGCGCGCACCTACGCCTTCGCCGGCATCCCCGAGTTGATCGACCAGCTGATGCAGCGTGAGCTGGTCTGGGGTGTGGTGACCAACAAGATCGAACGCTTCACCCTGCCCTTGACCGGGGCCATGCCCCTGTTCGCCACGGCGGGCGCCATCGTGGGCGGTGACACCACGCCGCATCCCAAGCCCCATCCGGCGCCGCTGTTCGAGGCCGCACGCCGCCTGGGCATGGAGCCGCAGCGCTGTCTCTACGTGGGTGACGACGAACGCGACATCGTGGCCGGCCTGGCCGCGGGCATGGGCACGGTCGCCGCCACCTACGGCTACCTGGGTGCCAAGGGTGACGTCAGCGCCTGGGGTGCGCACGCCAGCATCAATTCGCCGACCGAGCTCTTGCAATTGCTGATTACGACCTAAAATAGGCCGCTCAGGGGCTGCACTGGTTTCGACGTGGGTTCGGACGCGTGGCAGGGCATGTCGAGGTTCTGTTACCTCGTAAATCAGACGACTACACATGTAGAACTGTACGAAGAAGGCTTGCGGACGGGGGTTCAAATCCCCCCAGCTCCACCAAATTGAAGGGCTCGGATAATCTCCGGGCCCTTTTTCTTGCCTGAAATCCCCGCGCAGTGCGGGGTTCGGGCCACCTGTGCTGCGGGTGGCCCCTTGCCGAAACGCCCTGTTTCAGCGTTTTTGGCTCCAAAGCTGTCTCTATTCTCTGTTTGGCCTGCGGGTAAGGCGCAGTTTTGGCTCTATACGAATCAACAACTTACGCGCGGCAGTTCATCGTCAACCAAGGCGACCGGTCAGGCATCAAACGCCGTTACCACCTTGCGCTGCGCTACCCAGTCGGTCGGCAGCGGATTGCGCTGGAACCACAGCAGGCTCATGCAACGGGGCTGCTTTCCGGCCAAAATGCTTTGGATGATGGCGGGCTCCAGCAGGGTCAGGCGCAGCAGTTCGTTGACCGTCGATTGGTGCAAGCCTTCGCGCTGGGCGATTTCGCTGCCGCTACCGACCATGCCATCGTCAAGCAACTGCTGCCAGTAGAAAGCCCGCGTCAGCGCCACCAGCAAGGGCTTGTCGATCTGGGTGACTACCTTGCCCAGCGTGTCGAGCTGGCCGTCCGGGCGCACCACCACCTTGCTTCCGCCACGCTTGCGGATTTTCAGCGGGATGAAGGTGGACAGTTTCACCTGCCCGCCATCCCGGCATTCGCGGGCGATGGCTGCGCCCAAGGTCTGTACTTTCGGTTTCATACAGCTTCCTCCATCTCCCGCAATTCCGCACCGATGGTGCCGGGCAGCAACTCTCCAGCCAGATCCTGCCAACCCTGATCGCGCCAGATAATTTCCAGCCCGCCGTCGGCAATCACCACGCGCTCGATCAGCAGTTGCGCGAGTCGGCACTGCTCCGCTGGAAACAACTCCCGCCACAGACTGGCGAGATTGCGCATCGGCAGCACGACCTGCGGTTCAGTGAGGTCCGGCCTGGTGTGCCGCATCCGGTCCCACACCGATTGCACGATGTGCGGGGCCGACAGCGCCGCCACGATTTGCTCGGTCACCAGTTCTTCAACTGGCACCGCGGGCAACGGCCCGTGCTGACTGGCCCATGCGCCAAAGCGCCGGTGTTTGATCGGGCTGTAGTAGCGGTAGGTCTTGCCTTTCTTCTTGGTGTAGCTGGGTACCAGCCGTTCGCCATCAGACGTGAACAGCAGGCCGCGCAGCAGCACAGGTTCGCTCTGGCGGTCGTTGGTTTCGCGCCGCCGCTCGATGCCATCGGTGGCGATCAACGCGTGGACTGCATCCCACTGCGCCTGGGTGATGATGGCCTGGTGCTGGCCGGGGAAACTCTGCCCCTTGTGGACGATCTCGCCCAGGTACATCCGGTTGTGCAGCATCTTGTAGATGGTCTGCTTGGTGAAGGGTTTGCCGCCCTTGGTGACCACGCCTTGCGCGCCGTAGGCCTTGGCCATCAGCGTGGCCGAGCGCATGGTGCTGAAGTCGTCGAAGATGCGGCGAACCAGCCTGGCCTCGACCTCGTTGATGATCAGCAGGCGGTCGCGCACGTCATAACCCAGCGGCAGCGGCCCGCCCATCCACATCCCTTTGGCCTTGCTAGCAGCGATTTTGTCGCGGATGCGCTCGCCAGTCACCTCGCGTTCGAACTGCGCGAAGGACAGCAACACATTGAGCATCAACCGCCCCATCGACGTGGCCGAATTGATCTGCTGCGTGACGGCGCTGAAGCTGACGCGGTGAAGGTCGAACACATCCACCATCCGCGCAAAATCGGCCAGCGAGCGGGACAGCCGGTCGATCTTGTAAACCACCACGATGTCTATCTTGCCCATCTGGATGTCAGCCATCATGCGGCGTAGTGCGGGCCGGTCCATATTGCCGCCGGAGAAACCGCCATCGTCGTAATCATCAGCCACGGCGATCCAGCCCTCGTGGCTCTGGCTCTTGATGAAGGCGTGGCCGGCTTCCTTCTGGGCATCGATGGAGTTGAAGGACTGATCCAGTCGTTCATCGCTGGAGACGCGGCAGTAGACCGCACAGCGCCGTTTCTGCACGGTCTGTGGCACAAGCAGCGGTGCATTCATTGACCATCCCCCTTGCCATCGCGCAGGCCAAAGAATTTCGGCCCGTTCCACTGCGTGCCGGTAATGTGGCGGGCCGCCGCCGACAGGCTTTTGAAGACCTTCCCGTTGAGCTCGTACAGGCCGTCGGGCGTGACCGTCACGCGATGCTGGCGCTCATCCCATTCGCGGATCAGGGTGGTGCCGGGCATCAACAATGTCTGGGCATTGCGCCCGGCGGTGGATTTGATCTTGGAATGCTTGGCTCCGGCCTCGACCAGCATCTTGCGGATGTTGGTGGGCAGTGCGCCGTAGGTCTTCTCCTGAATGTGGTAGGCCAGACGCGATTCCACGTAATGACGATTGCGATGGCTGGGTCGCCGGGGAAAATGTTGGTCCCACAGCGCCCAGAGCTCGGCCATGGGCAGGGATGGCAGCGCGGCCAGTTGGGCCGAGATGCTGCCGTTTGGGGTGTCCGTCATTTCAAACTTCTCCTGTGGTTGAGACAGGTCCATGAACGCGCTGTGGCGAGCAGAAGCCAAGTCAAACCATGCTCTTTCGATACAGTGGTCACCGACGGCGATGCCGACGCGGCGGGCGCTGGATGTGGCGTTGCCACCAACGCTGGAGGCGACGCTCGATGCGCACGGCCATACACAACCAGCGCCACCACCATGGACGCTTGATCCGCACGCGGCGCGAGCTGCGCACGCTGGTTGTCGATGCCCTGCCAGAAATAGTGATCGGGGTCTCGCCCCACGATGTCTGGGCAGCAGAAGGCAGTGCGCCGACGCCGTCATCCCGCGAGATGGCTGCCTGTGCAGCTGGCGGCAAGAACTGCTGCCTGATAGGCAGGCGATCCAGACCATCCGGCCCGGGTGCGATGCGTGGCGACAGCGGCACAAAGCGATCCGGCTGATGCTGGCGAGAAGGCTGGATTTCCATGGCGGTCTATCTCATACATCCACGCGCACCACGTCACACACGCCATTACCCACGTAGGGCGCAAGCACCTTCTTCGGCGGATTGGGGTCTGGCGCGTAAATGCTGCGTTCATCGCCTTGGGGCTTGGGGTGGTACACCTTGAGGCCCCAACCGTCGAAGCCTGCACTGCGCAGGGCTGTATCCAGTGCCGTGACCAGTTCGTTGTCGGTGCTCGTAAATAGGTCGTTGAGTTCGCGCAATTCTTCAAACGGCACCCCTTCGATCAGGGTGGGCAGCAATTCACCATCGCGCTGCCGTCCAATCAGCTCGTGGTCATAGCGTGTGCAGGTGTCGCCCGTCACGCGGGTGTGGGTCAGACGCACGCGCTGCAGCAGTACCGCCTCCACGCTCTGCATCTCGCGCCAGGCCTGCACGAAAGTCTTGGCGGCATCCAGCATTCGCTGTGCGCTGGGCCGGAAGATGCGGCGGATCTCCTGATCGATCAGCGTCTCATCCAGCCCCGCCACCATCTGCCCGGCCAGATCGTTGAGGTACTGCTCCAGCGCCTTGACGCGAGTGGGCGCTTCCAGCCCCTGCTGCGTGGCTTTCACGCGGGCCGCATGTTCTTGCGCCAGTGCCTGCTGGTGCTGCTGATCGAACTTCGCCAGCGCATCCGTATCGCCCAAGGCCAGCAGCACCTCGCGCTGAATGGTCAGCGTCATTTCCGGCTCGGCGGGTTTGTCCCAGCCGATGCTGATGCGGTTGGCGGCGACCAGTGCGGCGATGGCCTGGTCATACTGGGCGTTCTGTTGGCGCAGGCGCTCAAACATAGCGGCTACTGCGCCGACGTCGCCGATTTCATTCAAAGGTGGTTCGGCATTGGCTGTGGCGTCGGTGGATTTTTTGCTGCGGCGGATCAGATTCACGGTGAACTCCTGTCGAAAATAGAGAATGGTTCAGACAGGTGTAATGGTCCGCGTGGAGACAGTTCAGGTCGATCAGGGCGCAGCGGGCGGCTGAGGGTTTGTGGGCACGATACAGCCGTGCTCGGCCTCGATATCTGGGGCGCTGTTGTAAAAACACCCTGAAGCGGATAGCAATTTAGAGTAATGGATCGGGCTATTGGTGGCCGTTTCGTACAAAAGCGAATTTTGGCCATTTGCCTTCAGAAATCAGCAGGCGAAGAATCTCCTCATTGCGGGCGCACATCCCTCTCGACGGGACAGCGTCCCCCACCGACGACAGGAGATTCCGATGCAAAACACGCTGCCCGAACTGATTACCCCGCGCACCCTGGCGGCCCGCTGGGGCCTTTCCGAAAAAACTCTCGAACGCTGGCGCATGACCGGCAACGGCCCCACCTTCCTCAAGCTGGGCAGCCGGGTGCTGTACCGCATGGATGATGTGTCGGCACACGAGGCGCAGCGCACCCGCCGCTGCACCGCAGGCCAGTTCATCAGCGAAGGCATCTGGCGATGAACCGTGCTCAACGCCGTCAGCGCGACAACCTCACCCGGCAACTGCGTGCCCACATTGCCGAACACGGCATCGAGGCCATGCTCGACAAAATGTTCGGCCCGGGCAGTTGGCGTTACGACGCCCGCGAACAGCTGTGGATCGTGCCCGATACCAAGGACACCGGCCCCGGTCGCGCCTACTACTGCGTGCGCGCCAATGGCGACTGGTTCAAGGCGCGGCTGGACACGGGGCACACACAATGATGGCGACCACAACGCAAGCCACCACCGTGGCCCGCCATCCCTTCTTTGATTTCAACGATGCGGCCGATGTCATCGTGCCTCGCCACGACAAGGATGAAGTCCGCGCTCGCTTGCTGGACCAGCTGGAGTCGGTGCTGCTCTACCTGTTTCCGCGCGGCAAACGGCGCGGCAGTCAGTTCTACATCGGCAATCTGCACGGTGAGCCGGGTGACAGTCTGGTGGTCGAACTGGCGGGCCCCAAGCGTGGCCTGTGGATCGACTTCGCCACCGGCGAATCGGGCGATGTGCTGGCGCTGTGGGCCAGCACCCGGGGCTACCACTTGCCCGCCGACTTCAGCGATCTGCTGGAGGACGCGGGTGATTGGCTGATGGTGCCGCGTATGGTTTCCGCTCCCGCAGTGCACACCAGCCGCGCCTACGACGATCTCGGCCCGCACACCGGCAAATGGGATTACCTGGCGGCCGATGGCAGCCTGCTGGCCTGCGTCTATCGTCACGACACACCCACTGGCAAACAGTACCGCCCGTGGGATGTGCGGACGCGGGCCATGCGGATGCCGGAACCACGCCCGCTCTACAACCTACCCGCCATCGCTACAGCGGATGCCGTGGTGCTGGTCGAAGGTGAAAAGTGCGCCGACGCCCTGATGCAACTGGGCATCGTCGCCACCACCGCGATGGGTGGCGCGGCCACGGCCCTCGACAAGACCGACTGGACACCGCTGGCAGGCAAGACGGTCGCCGTCTGGCCCGATCACGATGAAGCGGGCGCGCGCTATGCCGCTGCTGCCATCCAGAAACTGGCGAGCATCGGGGCCTCGGTCCGCCGTGTTCGTGTGCCGCAGGACAAGCCCGCGAAGTGGGATGCTGCCGATGCCGTGGCTGAAGGCTTCGATGTCGAAGCGCTGCTGCGCGCCTCCCAGCCCGTCACCGGCATTGCCACCGCCGCCCCGGCGCTGGACATCACCCGCTGGCGCGCAGCAGAGCGTTTTACCGGGCAGCCCCAGCAACGCCGCTGGCTGGTCGAAGGCGTGTTCCCCCAGGCACAGGCGGCGCTGATCGCCGCTGCGGGCGGGGTCGGCAAATCGTTCCTGTTGCTGGCGCTCACGCGAGAGGTCGCAGCTTTCGACGGTGTCTGGGCCAATGCGCCTACGCTGTTCGGCGGCGCGCTGGCTGGTTACGGCGTGGCGATCTACATCACCGCCGAGGATGATGCCATCGAGGTGCACAACCGGCTCAACGCCCTCGGGCCGATACCGGACCGGCTGTACGTGCTGCCCCTGCCCGATGCCGGTGGCGCGGTGCCGCTGTTTGCGCCCAATCCCGCCACCCGAGGTCCCGCGACCACGGCGGCGTGGCTGGATCTGGAGCGACAACTCAAGGCCATGCCCAGCCTGTGCCTGGTGGTACTCGACCCGCTGCAGCCGCTGTGCGCGCTGGATTTGAACGTGCCGGAAAACGCCCAGTTCGTCTGCTCCCGCTTGGCTGCGCTGGCGGCCAGTACGGGCGCATCGGTGATCGTGTCGCACCACTTTGCCAAGCGCGAGGCCTCCACACCTGAGCAGGCTCGCGAGGCGATCCGGGGCACTGGCGGCTTGGTCGATGGCGTGCGGGCGGTCTATGCCCTGTGGCACCCCAAGGAAGATCAGGCCAAGAAGCTCTGCGAGGCCTTGGGCGAACCGTTTGAGCGTGGCCGCGTGGTGATGGGCGGTGTGGTCAAGGCCAATGGCCGCGCCAACCTGCGCGTGACCACCTTCTTGCGCGGTGCCAGCGGTTTGCTGATCGATTGCAGCGACCGTCTGCGCCAGGTCCGGCCGGAGCCGGATGACCTGTTGCCCGCGCTGAAAGCCGCCATCGCCCGTGCCGCGCGGGATGGCCAGCCCTACACCAAGACCGGCGGCAACGGCCTGTACGAGCGCCGCCACGAACTGCCCGAAGCCTTCCACGCCATCGGCAAGCATCGGCTCACCGGCTGGGTGGATGCCTTGCTGGCGCAGGGTGAGCTGATCACCGCCATGGCCGAAGGCTCGAAGCTGGTGAAGTGGCTCGACGTGCCCGATGGCCCGGTCGCCCAAGGGCAGGCGGTGTTTGTCACCGGCCACCTGACCCGCTCCAGTGCCGGTCGGCCTATTGCCGAGCCCCTTGCCGAGTAATGCTTCCCACCCCCAACAATCGTTCCCGGCTTCCCGCTTTCCCACCGGGAACGCTCCGGGGTGGGAACGAATAAACACCAGCAAAACCAAGGGGTTAAATCGTTCCCGGGGCAAATCGTTCCCAGCGGGGCCGGGAAGGATTAAAACCCAATGAAATCAACGCGTTCCCGGCTTCCCGGTGTTTCCTCTCTAAAGAGAGGGTGAGCATTGGGAATGCTCACCTCACTCTCGTCCGGATGGACTCACGTTTTGTGACCCCATCTTCCCGCCCCAGGCGAAAGGGGTCCTTCCTGGCGATATTCCAATACGGGGGGCGACAGCGCAGCATTGCGCCACCGTCCGACCAGAAAACAAGGTTTGCAGGGTTTGCGGTTCGCACCTGACGGTGTCGGCCAGCGGGCCGAAAGCCCGGTCAGCGCGGGCGTGTGCGGGATGGCGGCAACGCAGAAGGTGCGAACCTGGGTGCGTACCCGGTTTGCAGGTTTGCACCCCGGCCGCGCGAAAACGGCCAGGGACGGAAACCCAATGTTGGCGTGGGGTTGCGGCTGATTTGCCGCCTGAATTGCAGAAATCGGCCCACGAGCGTTTTGCACACCGTCTGACGGATCGGACACAGGTTGTCGTAACTCCCTGTGAGGCGCACACGCACACGCACGCGTAGGAGTTACGACGTAGTCCGTCCGATCCGTCAGACGCGCCGGAGTACAAGCAAGGGAGGGCCTCCAGAAACTGGACACCCTTGGCGACCGATCACACCACCCGGTACACCCGCTCGCCGCTGTCGTTGTGCGCCAGCACCACCTTCAGGCCCAGCTTCTTGCGCAGCATCCCGGAAATCGCCCCGCGCACGGTGTGCGGCTGCCAGCCGGTGGCCAGCATCAACTGCAGGCTGGTCGCACCCTGCGGACGGCGCAGCGCCACGACCATCGCGGCAAGCTTGGTGCCGGGGCGGACCGGGATGCCCTCCAGAAGTTGGAGGTCGTCGGTGGTGTCCACCGGTTGGACGTCATCCGGTGGCATGGGGCGCTGCTGCCCGATGGCCGCGTAGCCCGCGTCGGTCAGAACGTGGCCGCTGTCGGCGGGTTCGAGCCACCCGCGCTGCAGCAGTGCAGTCAGCACCTTGACCCGAGCGCCGCCGCGCATGTTGGCGGGCGGGATCACGCGCCCATCGGCACGGCGGGCCGCAGTACGCAGCAGCAGGCATTGCGCCGGGGAGAGTTTGGGCAGGGTGTCCATCATCGTCCCCTCACTTGGCCTGGCCGTCGAAGATCGCCAGCAGGTCATCCAGCGCCTGATCCACCCGCCCGAGGTCACCCACGTGGCCCCAGTGGATGGCGTCCGGGTTGTGACCAAAGTGGTCGTCGGCAAGTTGGCGCAGGGCCTCGATCTTGTCGAGGATCAGCGGCAGGCGCTGCAGGTAGGTGTCGAGGGCAGCGGGCTGGGTGTTCATCGTGGGGCTCCTTGGTTCGTGGATGACGTCACCATTCACGCGCTGAACGATCAAGAAGCCAAGCTATCGGGGTAACAGCCATCGCAAATAGGGCAATGGCGCCTTCACTTACCCTGATTACCACGTCGCGCGAAGGCCAGTTCCTACATGTCAGCGCACGCCATCACGGGCATTTCAAGGTGGTCGGCAGCATTGACTTCTGGTAGACTTTAAACGATCTTCATCGACTTTGAGATGCAACAACCGAGCCCAATGCCATGAATGCCGAACCGTGGGTTACCGCCGAGGATGTCGCCCTGCACTTGGGCGTGGCCAAGGACACCGTCTACCGCTGGCGGGAACGCAAGGGCCTGCCCGCGCATCGTGTGGGGCGGCTGTGGAAATTCCAGCTCTCCGAGGTGGATGAATGGGTGCGCGCGGGCGGCGCGGATGAAGAACAACGCAGCGATGGCCAAACGCCATCGCGCAAAGCTTGAGGGGATGGGCTGAATGCCAACATTGAACTGGATCGGCAAGGAAGCCGTCGTCAAACACCACAAAGAAGTGCCATTCCGCCTGCTGGAGCCGGTGCCGGAACTCTCCTGCGGCGATGCCAACAGCGGCAATCTCATCGTTCAGGGCGACAACTTGCACGCCCTCAAGGCGCTGCTGCCCCGCTATGCCGGAAAGGTGAAATGCATCTACATCGACCCGCCCTACAACACCGGCAACGAGGGCTGGACCTACAACGACAACGTCAACAGCCCGGAGATTCGCAAGTGGCTGGGCGAGGTGGTCGGCAAGGAAGGCGAAACGCTGGACCGGCACGACCGCTGGCTGTCGATGATGTACCCGCGCCTGGTGCTGCTGCGTCAGTTCCTGTGCGAGGACGGGGCGATCTTCGTGTCCATCGACGACAACGAGGTGGCGACGCTGCGCTTGCTGATGGATGAGATTTTCGGGGCCAAGAATTTCGTGGCGACAGTCCTGTGGCAGAAAGTCTATTCGCCCAAGAACTCGGCACGTCATCTATCGGAAGATCACGACTACATCGTCATCTACGCTGCCAAGGCCGACGCTTGGAAACCGAATCTCTTGCCGCGAACGGAAGAGCAGAACGCCGCGTACAAAAATCCGGATAAGGACACTCGCGGCGTCTGGAAAACCAGTGATTTGTCGGCGCGCAACTATTACTCGGCGGGAACGTACTCGATCACCTGCCCCTCTGGGCGAGTGATTGAAGCTCCACCCAAGGGAATGTATTGGCGGGTTTCAAAGGAAAAGTTCGAGGCACTGGACCGCGACAACCGTATCTGGTGGGGCAAGGATGGCAGTGCCATTCCGCAGATCAAACGGTTCCTGCATGAAGTCAAGGACGGTCGGGTGCCACAGACCATGTGGTTTTATCAAGAGGTAGGCCATACGCAGGAAGGCAAGAAGGAACTGCTCGAACTGGTTGACTTCGACACGTCAGACGACGTTTTCATCACGCCCAAGCCCACCCGGCTCATTCAGCGCATCCTGCAGATTGCCACTGACAAGGATTCCATCGTCCTCGACAGCTTCGCCGGTTCCGGCACGACTGGCCACGCCGTGCTCAAGCAGAACATTGAGGATGGCGGCAATCGCAGATTCATTCAGGTCGAAATGCTTCCTGAGGTGGCAAGTACCATCACGGCGGGTCGTGCCAAGCGCGCCATTTCCGGCTACACCAACGCCAAAGGTCAAACAGTAGAGGGCCTCGGCGGCGGCTTCCAGTTCTGCCGCCTGTCCGCCGAACCCCTGTTCGACGCCGATGGCCAAATCCGCAGCGACGTGAAATTCGCGCAACTGGCCGAATTCGTCTGGTTTGCCGAAACCGGTACGGGCTTTACCGGCACCGCTGACTCCCCCTTGCTGGGCATCCACGAGGGCCGCGCCATTTATCTGCTCTACAACGGCATCCTCAAGGACCGTACCGTTGCCGGCGGCAATGTGCTCACCGGCCCGGTATTCGAGGTGCTGCCGAAGTTCGCAGGCCCGAAAGTCATCTACGCCGCCGCCAATCGCATGGGTGCCCGCGCCGCACGCGAGGGCATCACCTTCAAGCAAACCCCTTACGCGCTGGAGGTGTAAGCCATGTCCGGATTCGCCCCGAAAATCTATCAACAGCAAGTGCTCGACAGCGTGGAGGCTTATTTCAAAGCCTGCCACGAACTGCCGTCGCCCTCGATTGCCTTCACGGCCGCCACCGAACGCCTGTGGGGGCGCGGCAACCCGTACAACCCGTTGTCGGGTTTCCCATCCGATATGCCGTACTTCTGCCTGCGGGTGCCCACCGGCGGCGGTAAGACCTGGCTGGCGGCAAAAAGCGTCCAGCTCGTCAACAGGCATTTGCTGCGTTGCGAGCACAGCGTGATTCTGTGGCTGGTGCCCAGCAAGCCAATCCGCGAGCAGACCATCAAGGCACTGAAGGATCGCAGTCACCCGTATCACGCCGCCCTGTGCGAGGCGGGGCCGATCACGGTGCTGGATCTGGAAGAAGCCAAGAGCGTGACCCGCGCCACGCTGGACACCTCGACCACCGTGATTGTCGCCACGCGGCAGGCATTTCAGGTGGAAGAGGAGGAATGCCGCAAGGTGTACCAATCAAGCGGCGCACTGATGCATCACTTCGACAACCTGTCGCCAACGCAGCGCGATGAGTTGCTGACCGATGGCGAGGGCAGCGAGCGAACCACGCCGTATTCGCTGGCCAACGTGCTGCGGCTGCGCCGCCCGTTCGTCGTTGTCGATGAGGCGCACAACAGTCGCACCGAACTGGCCTTCGACATGCTGGCCCGCTTCCGCCCCAGCGGCGTCATGGAACTGACCGCCACGCCCGATCTGGAGCGCACGCCCAGTAACGTGCTGCACAGCGTGTCCGCCGCCGAGTTGAAGGCGGAAGAAATGATCAAGCTGCCGGTGGTGCTGGAAACCGAACCCAACTGGCAGCAGTGCCTGGCCGATGCCATTGGTCGCCGCGATGCCCTGCACAAATTGGCCGATGAAGAACGCCGTGCGGGGGCGGCCTATCTGCGCCCGCTGGTGTTGATTCAGTCGGAACCGCGCCGCGCGGGCATCGAGACGCTGGATTTCGAGCGGGTGAAGAACGAGCTGATCACCAACCACGGCATTCCTGCCAGCGAAATCGTGGTGGCCACGGGCGAGGAAAAGGGGCTGGAGCAGATCGATGCCGATTACAAGCTGGGTATTGCCGACCCGGCCTGCCCGGTGAAGTTCGTCATCACCCAGAAGGCGCTGGCCGAAGGCTGGGACTGCCCGTTTGCCTACATTCTGGTGAGCATGGCCTCGTTGTCGTCGGCCACGGCGGTTGAGCAGTTGCTCGGGCGCGTGTTGCGGCAGCCCGGTGCCAGCCATCGACAGGCGAAAGCCCTGAATCAATCCTATGCCTTCGTGGTGTCGCGCAACTTTGCCGAGACGGCAGGCGCCCTGCGCGACCGTCTGGTGGCCGGTGCCGGTTTCGAGCGGCGCGAAGTCACCGAGTTCGTTACTGCTGCCAAGGCCGAGCAGGCGCGGTTGGATCTGGAGGGCCACGCCGGGCGCGTGGTCGTTCGGCCCGTGGCGATTACCTTGTCTGAAAAACCTGACCTGAAGAGCGTGCCGAAGCCGGTGCGTGACAAGGTCAGTTGGGACGGCAAGCTCAATATGCTGACGATCAGCACGCCGCTCACGGAAGATGAGGCCGAGGTGCTCAAGGCGTCGGTCACATCCGAAACCGCTGCGGCGGCGATTGTGGAGGCCGCCGAAGTCAGTCGCACCACGGCGATTGAATTTTTCCAGACGCCGGCCGAACTGGGCGAGCGTTTCCGGGTGCCGCAGTTGGCCTTGCGTGTGCAGGGCCAACTGGCACTGTTTGACGACCCGGAGGTGCTGGAGTATCCGTGGGACCTTTCACCCTACGATGCCGCACCGACGGTCGATGATCTGACGGCCTTGGGTGCCGCGCTGAAAGTATCGGAAGGCGGTGAGATCGACATCGATGCGGGTGGCCACGTGGTGTCGCGTTTCCTGCCCGAGTTGCAGCGCGATCTGGGCCTCGTCTATCAACCGGAAAATTGGGATGAAGTTCGCATCGCCACCTGGTTGTGCCGCAATCTTCCCGAGCCGTCACTGACCCACGCGAGCAAGCAGGCATTTGTTGCTGCTTGGGTCACTGATTTGCTGCGCCGTGAAGGTTTCACGCTGGCACGCGCGAACCTTCAAAAGTTTCTGATTCGCAATCTGATTGAGGCGCGCATTCGTGAACTACGCAAGCAGGCCGTTGGCAAGGCATTCCAGCAGGCTCTATTTGGTGACGATGCGGCCACGCGGGTGGCGGTGACGGATCAATACGCGTTTGAGTTTCATGCCCAGGCCTACGCTCCCAGCCGCGACTACGACGGGCGTTTCGGTCATTTCGATTTCCGCAAGCACTTCTATGGTCGCATCGGTGACTTCGACAGCAAGGAAGAATTCGAGTGCGCCTGCCAGTTGGATATGTGGGCGCAACAGGGCCGCATCCAGTTCTGGGTTCGCAACCTGGTCCGGCGCGAGGGAAGTTCTTTCTTTCTACAGAAGGCTGATGGTCGCTTCTACCCGGACTTCATCTGCCAGTTGCCTGGGGCGGCTGATCACCCTGGGCGGGTGTTGATTGTGGAATACAAGGGAGCAGATCGCTGGAACGGGGCTGAGGATGACCGTCTGATCGGTGGCCTGTGGGCCAATCTGTCGCAGGGCCGTTGCCAGTTCGTGATGGTCAAGGACAAACGGTGGGATTGGATTGAGGAGGCACTGAAATGAGTGACTTCCAAAGGCAATACGCACTGTGGGATGAGTTTCTGTCTGTTTGGCCCGCCTCGCGGTTGGCCACGATGACGCTGGACGAGTACACACAGGCGGGCGCCAAAGACAGCTTCACCTACTGGATCGAATCGCGCCTCGACGAACTGGGCAGCATCTGGGGTGGGTCGTCGTTCAAATTCGGCGTGTTTTCGCGCAAGAATCTTGAAGCACGTGAGAGTGCGGAGAACCGCAGCTATTCCGATACCCACGGCTGGTATTCCTCTCTGGGTGGCACGGCAGAAGAGGCCTTCGAAAAGGTGCGCGGCTATGTCACGCAGGTTGCGACCTTGGCCGCAAACGGCGACTTGGATGGCATTGAGGCTTTCGATCACTTGGGCGAAGCCACCAAGTGGAAAATCGCTTTCCACTATCAAAACCGGCAAGCGCCGGTCATTGTCGATATCTTCAAGAAGGCCCCACTAGCCGTCTTTGTTGGCAGCACGGCAAGCCAGTCAATGGCAGCCTTACAAAAGGCCGCTCTGGCCAAACGCCCCGGCGATCTTGGCATCCTGGAGTTCGGGCGGCAGGTGTGGGAAGCGTGGAGCCAGAAGAATCTGGCGATCTGGAAGCTCTCCCACGGCAACCCACCCAATTTCACTGATGCCGAGCGTCAGCAATATCTGGACGGTCAATGGGCGGTGATGCACCGGGACACCGGCAAGGAGCAAGGCAAGAAGTTCGCGGAGGCACCGGTAGGCGCCTTGTTCTTCCTGTGCCACGGCAACAGCCCGCAGCGTATTGCTCAGTTCACATCGGCTGCCATGCCCTGCGACAAGGGTGACGGCTGGTTGCAGCGCAGCTACCGCGTGCTCAAGCCTGCCCAGCGTACCGACCGTTACACCGCCAACTCCAAGAACTGGTCGCCGCAGGGCAATTCGACTTTCTGGCAGGTGGGCGCGCACGACCTGCCGGAATTCGAGTCCACCTTGCTCAAGCCGTTCTTCGGTACGGACTTGGCAGAAGTGGCCGCGCTGGCGGGCGAGCCAATTGAAGCCGTCAGCCTGGGTGAAGGGGTGACTCCGCCGCCAGCCACCACGCCGAGCACAGGCAACAAACACCCACCCACTTGCTTCAACCGCATCTACTACGGCCCGCCCGGGACTGGTAAAACCTACACGTTGATGCAATTGCTCAAGCGTGATTACGAGCCGCAGGCTGCATCCATCACCACGGAGGAATGGCGCACCCAGATCATTGCTGAGAAGGTCGCGGTGCTGAAGTGGTGGGAAGGCGCGGCCGCTGCGCTGTACGACTTGGGTGGCAAGGCCAAGGTGGCGGATATTGCGGAGCATCGTTTCATTCAGGCCATCACCGCCGCCAATGGCTCGAACCGCAATGTGCGGCAAACGCTGTGGCGCACCCTGCAGAATCACACCGTGGATGAATCCACCACGGTGAAGATGAAAAAACGCCTGAGCCCGGCCGTGTTCGACAAGACGGCTGACTCGGTGTGGCAGTTCGCCGGTGACTGGCAGGATGCTTGCGCCGACTTGATCACACTGGTTGATCAGCTCAAAGCGGGCCAGCAGGACGCCGCCACGGTACAGCGATACAGCTTCGTGACCTTCCATCAATCCTACGGCTACGAAGAGTTCGTAGAGGGATTGCGCCCCGTTCTTAACGGCGACACCGAGGCGGGCGAAGTGGAATACGAAATTCGCCCCGGCGCATTCAAGGAACTCTGCCGCAAAGCCCGGCAGGCCCCCGACCAACGCTTTGCGATGGTGATCGACGAAATCAACCGGGGCAACATCAGCAAGATCTTTGGCGAACTGATTACCCTGATTGAGCCGGACAAACGCGACCCACTTAATGGCAGCAAGCCGCCCCTGGAGCTGACGCTGGCCTATTCGGGTGAGAAGTTTTCTGTGCCTGCGAACGTAGACATCATCGGCACGATGAACACGGCGGACCGATCGCTGGCGCTGCTGGACACGGCCTTGCGCCGACGCTTCGACTTCGTGCCGCTGCTGCCTGACACTCGAGAGGAGAAGGATGCGGATGACCCACACAGCGCGCCCTTGGCGGGCTTGGTGGTCACCACTTCAAGCGGCGCGATTGATGTGCGCCGGATGTTGGAACGTATCAACGAACGCATCGAAGCGCTGTACGACCGTGATCACAGCATCGGCCACGCCTATCTCACGACATTGGCGGATGTGAATGATGGCGAGGCGCGCCTTGAAAAATTGGCTGGCATCTTCCGCAATCGCATCGTGCCCTTGCTGGAGGAATACTTCTTTGAAGATTGGCGCAAGATTCGGCTGGTGTTGGGCGACAACCAGAAGCCCCAAGCGGCCCAGTTCATCACCGAAAGCGATGCCCATGAACAGGACCTGAGTGACTTGTTCGGCAACGACCACGGCCTGGACAGCTACGCCACCAAGCGGCGCTACCAATCGCAGCAGTCAGCATTTGCCAACCCCGCCGCGTACCTTGGCATCTATCAGTCCTTGGCTTGAGGGGCGGATCAATGTCAGGCACCACGATCTACGAATTTGATGCGCTGGCAGCTACTGCCCCCGGGGCATCTGATGCCGTAGGCCTGCGTTTGGTGCCGCCTCAGGTGTTTGCCTGGCTGGAATCGCATGCACTGAGCCTGGCCGAAGCAGGTGAGGTCGCGTGGCTGAGATTGTCTCAGCGGCGAGGTCGACGGGCTGTGCAGGTGGCCAGTTTCGTGGGTGTGATCCGGGCGCCGGATGGGTATCAGATCGAGGTGCTGCCCAAAGTCGCCAAAGCCATCGGCGGCGGGGATGATGAGGCCCGTGAGCTGCTAATCGAAATGCTTCGCTGCCTGGGTGGCTTTCGTCACATCCAGACCGACAGCGCCAAGCTGGTGGCCACCCGCATGCCGTTGCTAGAGGTGTTCATCGGTGAGTTCCTGCGTGCCGTGGCGCACCTTGTCAAACGCGGCCTGCGCAGTGATTACAACCCGCAGAAAGACAACCTGTTCGCCTTGCGCGGCAAGTTGCAGATGGCAACGCACCTGCAACGCAACCTCTGTCGGCGTGATCGTTTTTTTGCCGAGTTCGACGAGTTTTCACCGGACCGGCCAGAAAACCGCTTGTTGCACGCGGCATTGCGGCGCACGCTGGCCTGGACAGCCTCGCAGACTCATCAGCAACTGGCACGCGAGCTGTGCTTTGTATTTGCCGAGGTGCCTGCATCGCCTCATCCGTCTTCGGATTTCCAGAGGGTCCGCCTGGATCGTGGCATGGCGCACTACGACGCGGCCCTCGCGTGGGCGCGCTTGATTCTGCAAGACGAATCGCCACTAACGGGCGCGGGCGGCCATCGTTCACCATCCCTGCTGTTCCCAATGGAGGCGGTATTCGAGGCCTTCGTTGCCAAGCACCTTGCCCGGCAACTTGGACAGGGGTTCTCACTGCGCACGCAGGCTCGCAGTCTGTCGCTGGTTCGTCATCTTGAGAAAGATTGGTTCCGTCTCAAACCCGATCTGCTGGTGCAGGCATCGAAGGTAAATCGCTTGGTACTGGACACCAAGTGGAAACTGATCGACGGCCAGCAGGCCACGGGTTCGGACAAATATGGGTTGGACCAGGGGGACTTCTATCAGCTCCACGCATACGGCCAAAACTATCTGGACGGCGATGGTGATGTGGTGTTGATCTACCCGAAAACGGATGCCTTCCACAAGGCACTGCCGGTGTTCGAATTTCCGAAATCATCAGGACTGCGGTTGTGGGTATTGCCGTTCTGCCTGAAGCACAAGCGATTGCTGTTGCCACCGTGCGGCAGCCTGGATACGTACTTCGCCCCTTCGTCACCTGTGAATCGAGTGTCCCACGAAATTGCCAACGACCCCAGAGAGGTGGTGGTGATATGAGCAAACTCCCCATCAACCTCAATGACCTGCTGCGCCAGCGTACGGTCGAGGGCGAGCGTATCGAGTACAAAACCGGGTGGAATCCGGACGCGATCATCCGCACCCTGTGCGCTTTTGCCAACGACTTCGAAAACCTCGGCGGCGGTTATGTGGTGATCGGGCAGGATTGCGACGCGAACGGCCAGCCAGTGTTCCCACCCGTGGGGCTGGCCGACAACCAGCTCGACAAGATTCAACAGGAGTTGTTGGCCGCCTGCCAGTTAATTCAGCCGCTGTACTTCCCGGTGTTGAGCATCGAGGAAGTCGAGGGTCGCAAGCTGATCGTGCTGTGGGCGCCCGGTGGTCAGAACCGCCCCTACAAGGCACCGGAGGCCGTCACCGCCAACAAGAAAACGTGGCGCTATTACATCCGGCGCTACAGCAGCACGGTCGAGGCTAAGGCCGAGACCGAGCAGGAGTTGTTGAGCCTGGCGGCCAAGGTGCCGTTCGATGATCGATACAACCAGTCGGCACGGATCGATGATCTGTCCAAGCCGTTGATGCAGACCTTTTTGCAGGAGGTGGGCAGCACGCTGGCAGAGGATGCGCCTGGGCTGTCGGTCGAGGCCTTGGCCCGGCAGATGAATGTGGCCGGCGGACCCACTGAATCACCGTGGCCCAAGAACGTGGGCCTGCTGTTTTTCAATGAAACACCGGAGCGCTTCTTCCCCGCAGTGCAGATTGATGTGGTCTGGTTTCCTGAAGGCGCGGGCGGGGATCGCTTCGAGGAAAAGATTTTCAAGGGGCCGCTGGCGCGGATGACGCGCGAGGCCTTGAGCTACATCCAGCGTAACTTCTTGCGCGAGACGGTCATCAAGCATCCCGACCGCGCCGAAGCCACGCGGATTTGGAACTTCCCTTACGCCGCCATCGAGGAGGCCTTGGTCAACGCGGTCTACCACCGGTCTTACGAAGAACGCGAGCCCATCGAGGTGCGCATCGGCAACGACGAACTGGTGATCTTGAGCTTCCCCGGCCCGGATCGGTCGATCCGGCTGGAGGATTTTCAGGCTGGGCGTGCGGTCAGCCGCCGCTACCGCAACCGGCGGATTGGGGAGTTCCTGAAAGAACTGGAGATGACCGAAGGGCGCTCCACCGGCATCCCGAAAATCCTGAAGGAAATGGCCGCCAACGGCTCGCCCGCACCATTGTTCGAGACAGACGACGACCGCCTCTCGTTCGTGATCCGCCTGCCGCGCCATCCTTTGGCCCTTGTCCCGACAGTTGGCGGGGGGGGAGTCGCAGGGGAAGTCACAGGGGAAGTCACAGGGGAAGTCGAACGCCTGTTGCGCGCTGTGGTCGGTGAGATGTCCCGGCAGCAACTCCAGTCTGCGCTGGGGCTGAAAGGCGAAGAGCACTTCCGGACTGCGTATCTGAAACCGGCATTGGTCGCGAACGTGATTGAGATGACCCTGCCTGCTGTGCCCCGAAGCAGCAAGCAGCGTTACCGCCTGACGGCCCTCGGGCAACGCTGGCTGGAGACGCATCAGGGTAATGGTGCGGGCTGAGTTATGGGGAAACACCCGCAGCAACCCGCAGAAGTACGATCTAATCTAGTTAGACGGTTTTTCGGGTGGGAGCCGTCCGCCACCATACAAGCATCCAAAGCCATCCATTGGTATCCAATGGATGGCTTTTTTCTTTATAAATCAATGACTTGATCGTCTAATGACGTCCGGGTTTGTTTGGTTAAATCCAGACGGGTAACGGGGAACAATACGGGGAACAGCCATGCCGGGCGGGATGTTTTGAGGTATCGTTCCCCGGTGTTATTGTGGAGGTCATGTGCTTACCGATAAGCAATGGGCTTCCCCCGGTTTCCCGGACACATTCAATAACATGATGTGTTCAGGAGATATCAATGACGAGGACAAGAAGGA
>JAIERT010000018.1 GCA_019746735.1 Burkholderiaceae bacterium
ATCCGCTGCGCAAGTGGCGCATGCTCAAGGACGGCACCTCGGTCTGGTGGCAGGTGCAGTCGCGCAACAAGCGCTCTCTGGCGCTGGATCTCAAACAAGCCGAGGCGCAGGACATCGTGCGCCGGCTGGCGGCCGAAGCCGATGTGCTGATCGAGAACTTCCGCCCGGGCGCCATGGAGGGCTGGGGCCTGGGGCCCGAGGCCCTGCAGGCGCTCAACCCCGGCCTGGTGATACTTCGCATCAGCGGCTATGGCCAGACCGGGCCCTACCGCGACCGGCCGGGCTTCGGCGTGGTGGCCGAGGCCATGGGCGGCATGCGCCACCTCACGGCCGAGCCCGGGCGTGTGCCGGTGCGCGTGGGCGTGTCCATCGGCGACACGCTGGCCTCGCTGCACGGGGTGATCGGCATCCTGCTGGCCTTGCAGCACCGGCACGCCACGGTCTCGCCCGAGGCGTCCAAGGGGCGCGGGCAGGTGATCGACGTGGCGCTCTACGAGGCGGTGTTCAACTGCATGGAAAGCCTGCTGCCCGAGTACAGCGCCTTCGGCGCGGTGCGCGGGCCGGCGGGCAGCGCCATGCCGGGCATCGCACCGACCAACGCCTACCGCTGCGCCGACGGTGGCTACGCGCTGATTGCGGGCAATGGGGACAGCATCTTCAAGCGCCTGATGCAGTGCATCGGGCGCCCGGACCTGGGCGGCGATCCGACGCTGGCCGACAACGCGGGTCGGGTGGCACGGGTGCAGGAACTCGATGCGGCGATCGGCGCCTGGGCGGCGACCCTGCCCGTGAACGAGGTGCTGGCCGCGCTGGACGCAGCCCAGGTGCCGGCCGGCAAGATCTACACGGTGGCCGATATCGCAGCCGATCCGCACTACGCCGCGCGCGGCATGCTGCAGACGGTGGCGATGGAGGACGGCAGCGCGCTCATGGTGCCGGGCGTGGTGCCCAGGCTCTCGGCCACGCCAGGCGGTCAGTGGCGACGGGCCCCCGCGCTCGGACAGGACAGCGAGGCCGTGCTGCGCGAGGTGGGGGTGTCGAACGAGCAGATCGCCGCGCTGCGTGCGCGCGGCGTGATCGGCTGACGCTGGGAATCAGCTCAGCGAGTCGATCAGGTCGATGTAGGCCTGCATGGCCTGGTCGGCGTTCTTGCCCTTGTGGGCGTTCCAGGCGTCCCACTTGGCGCGGGCGACCATGTCGGTGAAGCTGGGGCGCGAGCCGGTGGCGTCGCCTTCGGTGGCTTGCTTGTACAGGGAGTAGATCTTGAGCAGGGTGGCGTTGTCGGGGCGCTCGTCCAGTTCCTTGGAACGGGCAACGGCGGCTTCGAACTGGGCTTTGAGGTCACTCATGGGGGACTCCGGGCTTTCCTGGGGCATGTTGCTTGGCATAGGCGCGGAGCAGGTGCCGCAAGAGCTCCTGCTGCGCCGGGACCAGATAGGGTAACAGCAAACCCAGGGCCTGCGCTGCACCGCGCAGCACGGCGGACTCCAGCCCTTCAGGCTCCAGCGCATGGCGCGGGTCCAGCGCGTATTCGTAGCTCAGCCAGTAGCTCAGCAGCACGATCTGGCGCGTGGCCAGGGCATCGGCCTCCTCGTCGGGCAAGACCAGCGCGCCATGTCGCTGCAGGCTGGTCAGCTGCTGGCGCAAGGCCCCGGTCTGGGCCAGCAGCACGCGGCGCATGCCGGCCTCGAGGTGGCGGTTGCGGCTGAGCAGCAGGTTGAGATCCCGGTAGAGGAAGCGGTGGCCCCAGATGCGTTCGATCAGGCTGTGCACGAAGAACCAGGCGTCTTCCGCATCGCGCACGCCGGCAGCGGCTGGCAGCAGCTCGGCCAGTGTGGCGGTGTACTGATCGAAGAGCCGGTTGACCAGGCCGTCCTTGGAGGGGTGGTGGTAGTGCAGATTGCCCGGGCTGATCCCCAGCTCGGCGGCAATCTGGTTGGTGGAGACGTTGGGCTCGCCGTAGCGGTTGAACAGCGCCAGCGCCGCCTCCTGGATGCGCTCGGCGGTGCGGCGTGGCGCCTTCTTGGTCATCCGCGGGCGGTCTTGGCGGGAGACTTGCGTGCCGTCTTGCGGGTCAGGGGGGCCTTTTTCGCGGCCGGCCGGCTTGCCGAGGCCTTCAACTGCGCCTCGAGTTCAGCCACGCGGTCCTGCAGGGCCTGCACTTGCTCGGCCGAAGGGATGCCCAGGCGCTGCAAGGCACGGGCCACACGCTCCTCGAACAGGCCTTCGAGCTGGTTCCACTGGCCGCTGGCGCGTTGGCTGAATTCCTGGGCCAGGTGGCTGACCTTCTGGCTGGCCTCGCTGAGCCTGGCTTCAGCGGTGTTCTGGGCCTTGCGCTGCATGGCCAGGCCTTCCTGCACCAGGGCGTCGAAGACCTTGCCACCTTCCTGCTGGGCCTTGGTGAAGGCGCCCAGGCCGGCGAGCCAGATCTGCTGGGCAGAGTCGCGCACAGTGTCGGCGCCGGGCGGTAGCTTGCTGGAGTCGGGTTTGCTGGGCATGGCGGGCTCCTTGAAGGGGGACGATGGCACTTTACGCCCTCCGTGAGCGCCGCGCCAGAGGGGCGTGGCACGCCGGTGCCATGGGATAATTTGCCACTTTACAAACCTCCGGGGCCCGCTCGAAGCAGGCGCCACCGGCTGACAGGGGAACACATGATTCTGGTCACGGGCGGCGCCGGCTTTATCGGCGCGAATTTCGTGCTGGACTGGCTCGCCCAGTCGGACGAGCCCGTGCTCAACCTGGACAAGCTGACCTACGCGGGCAATCTGGAGAACCTGGCCTCGCTTCAGGGAGATCCGCGCCACATCTTCGTGCAGGGGGACATCGCCGACAGCGCCCTGGTGGCGCGCCTGTTGGCCGAGCACCGACCGCGCGCCGTGCTCAACTTTGCGGCCGAGTCGCATGTGGATCGCTCCATCCACGGTCCGGAAGACTTCATCCAGACCAATATCGTCGGCACGTTCCGGCTGCTGGAGGCGGTGCGCGCCTACTGGGGCGGCCTGGATGAGGCCGGCAAGGTGGCCTTCCGCTTCCTGCACGTCTCCACCGACGAGGTCTACGGTTCCCTGGCGCCGAACGATCCCGCCTTCACCGAGACCCATCGCTACGAGCCCAACAGCCCCTATTCGGCCAGCAAGGCCGCGAGCGACCACCTGGTGCGCGCCTACCACCACACCTATGGGCTGCCGGTGCTGACGACCAACTGCAGCAACAACTACGGGCCTTTCCACTTTCCCGAGAAGCTGATCCCGCTGATGATCGTCAACGCCCTGGCCGGCAAGCCGCTGCCAGTCTACGGCGATGGCATGCAGATCCGCGACTGGCTCTATGTGCGGGACCACTGCAGTGCCATCCGCCGAGTGCTGGCAGCCGGCCAGCTCGGCGAGGTCTACAACGTGGGGGGCTGGAACGAGAAGCCCAACATCGAGATCGTGCAGACCCTGTGCGCACTGCTCGACGAACTGCGCCCGCGCGCCGATGGCAAGAGCTATCGCGAGCAGATCACTTATGTGAAGGACCGTCCGGGCCACGATCGGCGCTACGCCATCGACGCGCGCAAGCTGGAAAAAGAGCTGGGCTGGAAGCCGGCCGAGACTTTCGAGACCGGTATCCGCAAGACCGTGCAGTGGTACCTGGAGCATGCGGACTGGGTGGCGCATGTGCAGTCGGGCGCCTACCGTGACTGGGTGCAGAAACAGTACGCATGAAGATCCTGCTGCTGGGCAAGAACGGACAGGTCGGCTGGGAGCTGCAGCGCTCCCTGGCCGTGCTGGGCGAAGTGGTGGCGCTGGACCGCCACGGTGAGGATGGGCTGTGCGGTGATCTGAGCGATCTGGCCGGCCTGGCCCGTACGGTGCAGAGCGTGCAGCCGCAAGTCATCGTGAATGCCGCAGCGTACACGGCGGTGGACAAGGCCGAAAGCGAATCCGAACTGGCGCGCACGCTCAACGCCCTGGCACCCGGTGTGCTGGCGCAGGAGGCCGCACGCCTGAATGCTTGGCTGATCCACTACAGCACCGACTATGTGTTCGACGGCAGCGGCAGCACGCCATGGAAAGAGAGCGATCCCACGGGGCCGCTCAGCGTCTACGGCCGCACCAAGCTGGAGGGCGAGCAGGCCCTTGCGGACAGTGGCTGCCGGCATCTGATCTTCCGCACCAGCTGGGTCTACGGGGTGCGTGGTGGCAACTTCGCCAAGACCATGCTGCGTCTAGCCGCCGAACGCGAGCAGCTGAACGTGATCGACGACCAGATCGGGGCGCCCACGGGGGCCGACCTGCTGGCCGATGTGACGGCGCAGGCCATCCGCCACGTGTTGCCGCCGATGCGGCGCAATGATCTTGCCCCTTCGGGCATCTACCACGTGGCGGCGGCTGGCGAGACCAGCTGGCATGGCTATGCGCGTTTCGTGCTGGCGCAGGCGCAGGCCGCGGGGCGGGCGCTCAAAGCCGGGCCGGAGCAGGTGCAGGCCATTCCGAGCGCAGCCTATCCGACCCCGGCCAAACGGCCCCACAATTCGAGGCTGGACACGAGCCGGCTGCGCAACACCTTCGGCCTGAGCCTGCCTTGCTGGCAGGACGGCGTGAAGCGCATGCTGGCGGAAACTCTTTGAAGCTGAAGCGACAACCATGACACAACGCAAGGGCATCATCCTGGCCGGCGGTTCCGGCACCCGCCTGCACCCTGCCACGCTGGCCATCAGCAAGCAGCTGCTGCCGGTCTACGACAAGCCCATGGTCTATTACCCGCTGACCACGCTGATGCTGGCCGGCATGCGCGACATCCTGCTCATCAGCACGCCGCAGGACACGCCGCGTTTCACCCAGTTGCTGGGCGACGGCAGCCAGTGGGGCCTGAACCTGCAGTACGCCGTGCAGCCCAGCCCGGACGGGCTGGCGCAGGCCTTCATCATCGGCGAGTCGTTTGTGGGCGAGAGCCCGAGCGCGCTGGTTCTGGGAGACAACATCTACTACGGCCACGATTTCCAAGGGCTGCTGGGAGCGGCGGATGCGAAATCCAGTGGCGCCACGGTTTTCGCCTACCACGTCAACGATCCTGAGCGCTATGGCGTGGTGGATTTCGATCCCCGGGGACAGGCGCGCAGCATCGAGGAAAAGCCCAAGGCACCCAAGAGCAACTATGCGGTGACCGGCCTGTACTTCTACGACGAGCAGGTGGTGGACATCGCCAAGAGCGTCAAACCCAGCGCGCGCGGCGAGCTGGAGATCACCACGGTCAACCAGATGTACCTGGAGCGGGGGCAGCTCAGCGTACAGATCATGCAGCGCGGTTACGCCTGGCTGGACACGGGCACGCACGACAGCCTGCTCGAAGCCAGTCAGTTCATCGCCACGCTGGAGCACCGCCAGGGACTGAAAATCGCCTGCCCGGAGGAGATCGCCTGGCGCCACGGCTGGATCGGAGACGAACAACTCGAGAAGCTGGCACAGCCGCTGGCCAAGAACGGTTATGGGCAATACCTGCTGCGCCTGCTGCAGGAAAAACGCAGGACCTGAGCATGCAAGCCACACCCACGGCGATTCCTGAAGTACTGCTCATCGAGCCCAAGGTGTTCGGGGATGCGCGTGGCTTCTTCTTCGAGAGCTACAACGCGCGCGCCTTCGCCCACGCAGTCGGCCTGGATGTGAGCTTCGTGCAGGACAACCACAGCCGCAGCGCCCGTGGCGTGCTGCGCGGGCTGCACTACCAGCTCAAGCAGCCGCAGGGCAAGCTGGTGCGCGTGGTGCGCGGCAGCGTCTACGACGTGGCCGTGGACGTGCGCCGATCCTCCCCGACCTTCGGGCGCTGGGTGGGCGTGGAGCTCAGCGAGAGCAATCAGCGCCAGCTCTGGGTGCCTGCCGGTTTTGCACACGGCTTTCTGGTTACCAGTGACTCTGCTGATTTCCTCTACAAGACCACCGACTATTACGCGCCCGAACACGAACGCTGTATCGCCTGGAATGACCTGGCCATCGGTATCGAATGGCCGCTGGATGGCGCCCCCGCGCTGTCGGCCAAGGACCAGCAGGGCGTGCCGCTGGCGCGGGCCGAGGTGTTTGCATGATCCATCCTGTCATCCTCTGCGGTGGCAGCGGCACGCGCCTGTGGCCGTTGTCGCGCAAGGCCTTCCCCAAGCAGTTCATCCCCTTGCTGGGCGACAAGTCGCTGCTGCAGCTCACCCTGGAGCGCGTGGCGCCGCTGGCTACGGGTCAGACCGAAGCCATCACCTGCGTGGCGGCCGAGGAGCACCGCTTCCTGGTCGCCGATGTGGCGGCGCAGGCAGGTCTGCGTGTGCGCCAGGTCCTGGAGCCGCAGGCGAAGAACACCGCCGCAGCCATGGCCCTGGCTGCGCTCGCGGCGCCGGCCGAGGCCTTGCTACTTTTCTGCCCGGCCGACCATCACATTCCCGACGCAGAAGCCTTCTGCGCCATGGTGCAGGGTGCGGCGAGCGCGGCGCAGGCCGGCCGTCTGGTGACCTTCGGCGTGCAACCGAGCTTCCCCAGTACGGCCTATGGCTACATCCAGAAGGGGCCGGCATCTGGTGCTGGTTTCGAAGTGGCCCGGTTCGTCGAGAAGCCGGCCCAGGACATGGCGCTCGAATTCCTCGCCAGCGGCCAGTACCTCTGGAACGCCGGCATCTTTCTCATGCGAGCAGTCGACCTGCTGCAGGCATTGAAGGCCCATGCGCCCGACATCCTGGACGTCTGCCGGCGGGCCATGCAGGCGCCGCAACGCGACGGCCTGTTTCTGCGCCCGGATGCAGCAGCCTTTGCCGCGTGCCGCAGCCAGTCCATCGACTACGCGGTGATGGAGCAGGCGGACAACGTCAGCGTCTATCCCTTTGCTGGCGTCTGGAGCGACGTTGGCAGCTGGAACGCCGTGGCGCAACTCGCCGAGCCGGATGCGGACGGCAACCGCAAGGGCGGCGAGGCAAGCCATGCCCATCACCTGCGCGCGAAGGACACCTACATCCACGCGGGCGGCCAGCGCCCCGTGGTGGCCCTGGGCACCCAGGGCCTGCTGGTCATCGACACGCCGGACGCCCTGCTGGTGGTGGATCCTGCCCATGCCGAGGCGGTCAAAGAGGTGGTGGCCAAGCTGGAAACCCTGGACGCATCTCAGGCCGTGCAGCACCGCCGCGTGGCACGCCCCTGGGGCTGGTACGACAGCATCGACATGGGCGAGCGCTTCCAGGTCAAGCGCATCATGGTCAAGCCTGGTGCTTCGCTCTCACTGCAGATGCACCACCACCGTGCCGAGCATTGGGTGGTGGTCAGTGGCACGGCCGAGGTGACCAATGGCAAGCAAGTGATGGTGCTGAAGGAGAATCAGAGCACTTACATTCCGATTGGGCAGGTGCACCGGCTGGCGAATCGCGGACAGACTCCGCTGGAGATCATCGAGGTGCAGAGCGGTTCCTATCTTGGTGAGGACGATATCGTTCGCTATGAAGACAGCTATGGCAGAGGCTGACAGAACGAGGCACTCAAGTATGAAAATTCTCGTGACTGGTTGTGCTGGCTTCATCGGCATGCATGTCAGCCAGAAGTTACTCGAGCGAGGTGATGAGGTTGTTGGGGTCGACAACCTGAATGACTATTACGACGTAAGTCTCAAAGAGCTTCGTCTCAAGCAGTTGCTTGCGTATCCGAAATTCAGTTTCCACAAGCTGGATGTGGCAGATAGAGCAGCCATGTCGGAAATCTTTGCCAAGGAGCAGCCAGCCCGAACCATCCACTTGGCCGGTCAGGCCGGCGTCCGGTACTCGATCGTGAATCCGCAGGCTTATGCAGATGCCAACCTGGTGGGCTTTGTCAATATTTTGGAGGGTTGTCGTCACAACCAGATCGAACACCTGGTCTATGCCAGCAGTTCGAGCGTATATGGTGGTAACGCCAGGTTGCCGTTCAGCGAGCATGACAATGTAGATCACCCTGTCAGCCTCTATGCGGCGACAAAAAAAGCCAATGAATTGATGGCGCACGCCTACAGTCACCTGTTCGGTTTGCCAACCACAGGGCTGCGCTTCTTCACCGTGTATGGCCCCTGGGGTCGGCCGGACATGGCACTGTTTCTTTTTGCCAAGGCGATCATGGAGGGGCGCGCGATCGACGTGTTCAACGCTGGCAAGATGGTTCGTGACTTCACCTACATCGACGATATCGTTGAGGGCGTAGTGCGTGTCATCGACAAGCCGGCGACGCCCGATCCCGAATGGGTTGCACTTGATCCGGACCCAGCTACCAGCAACGTACCCTACCGTGTTTTCAATATTGGTAACAGTCGACCAACGCCACTAATGGATTACATCGAGGCTTTGGAGAAGGCGCTAGGCAAGACGGCAGTTAAGAATTATTTGCCCATGCAGCCCGGAGATGTGCTCGCGACCTCTGCAAATACCGAGGGGCTGGATCGATGGGTCGGGTTCAAGCCGGACACTCCGGTCGAAGTGGGCGTTCGGCGCTTTGCCGATTGGTACAGGGCTTGCTACCACCCCTCTGTCGGCGAAGGCGAAGCATCAAGTCGCCAGTTCCCGGGGGCGCGGCCATGAACGTCTTGCTGACCGGCGGGGCTGGTTACATCGGGAGCCATACGGCTGTCGCGCTGGTTCAGGCGGGGCATCGGGTGGTGCTTTATGACAACTTCAGCAACAGCAGCGCGGATGTGGTGCGACAGATCGAGAAGATTGTTGGTCGCGTTGTTGCCCTCATCGAGGGCGATGTCCGTGATACGACTCTTCTGGTCGAGGCGATGGAGCAGCATGCCGTAGAGGCGGTGATCCACTTGGCCGGCTTGAAGGCTGTAGGGGGGTCGGTCGAAGACCCGATCTCCTATTACGCGAACAATGTCCAGGGGACAGTGAGCCTTCTGCAGGCTATGCAAACCACGGGTTCCAGAACCCTGGTTTTCAGTTCCAGTGCAACTGTTTATGGTGTCCCACGGTATTTGCCACTTGACGAGGAGCACCCTACCGGGGCTACCAATCCCTATGGTCGTAGCAAGCTGCACATCGAGGAAATGCTCTCCGATGTGACGCGGTCGGATGCGGCATGGCGAGTTGCCTGTTTGCGCTATTTCAATCCGGTAGGGGCGCATGAGTCGGCCTTGATTGGAGAAAATCCTCATGGCGTGCCGAGCAATCTGATGCCCTTCATCACCCGGGTCGGCTCCGGGAGCCTTCATTGCCTGAATGTCTATGGGGCTGACTACGACACGCCCGATGGTACGGGGGTGCGTGACTACGTTCATGTCATGGATCTCGCGGAGGGACATGTTGCCGCCTTGGTTTTTTTGTCCCAGACGGCAGGTTGGCACGCCATCAACCTCGGGACGGGCCAGGGCCACAGCGTCCTGGAAATGGTGCGTGCATTCGAGCAGGCTTGTGGGGTGCCGGTACGGCGTGTCATGGCCGATCGCCGTCCGGGTGATGTTGCGGCAGCCTACGCAAAAGTGGACAAGGCAAGGCAATTGCTGGGCTGGGAAGCCCGTAGAGACCTGAATGAGATGTGTGCGAGCGCCTGGAGTTACCAGCTTGCACAGGGCGATCAAACCGAGCGGGAACAGAAATGAAGGTCACGGTTATCGGAACGGGCTATGTCGGGCTGGTCAGCGGGACTTGTCTGGCCGAAGTCGGGAACACGGCGGTATGCCTGGATCTCGACGAGAAAAAAATCCAGACCCTGAAAGAAGGACGCCTGCCTATCTATGAGCCTGGCTTGCAGGACATGGTGCGCCGTAACGTAGATGCAGGTCGCTTGCGCTTCACGACGAATGTGCAAGAGGCGGTGAGCCATGGCGTTGTTCAATTCATCGCGGTGGGTACGCCACCAGATGAGGACGGCAGTGCGGATATGAAGCATGTGCTGGCTGCGGCGCGCAGCATCGGGCAGCATATGACCGAGTACAAGGTGGTCGTCGACAAGTCGACCGTGCCGGTCGGTACCGCGGAGAAAGTGCAGGCTGAGATTGCCCAGGTCCTGTCCGACCGGAAGATGGCGATCCCCTTTGGCGTCGTGTCCAACCCGGAGTTTCTCAAGGAGGGTGCTGCGGTAGAGGATTTCATGCGCCCCGACCGCATCATCGTCGGCTCGCATGACGAGCAGGCGATCGGCTTGATGCGGACGCTTTATGCGCCGTTCCAGCGCAACCATGAGCGTTTGATCGTGATGGATCCGCGTTCGGCCGAGCTGACCAAGTACGCAGCCAATGCCATGCTCGCGACACGCATCAGTTTCATGAACGAACTGGCCAATCTGGCTGAGACGTTGGGGGTCGACATTGAGCAGGTGCGGCAGGGTATTGGTTCGGACCCGCGCATCGGCTATCACTTTCTCTACCCGGGCTGCGGCTATGGGGGCTCATGTTTCCCCAAGGACGTCAAGGCACTCATCAAGACGGCGGAGGACAACGGGCACGTGCTGAAAGTATTGTCAGCCGTGGAGCATGCGAATGACGACCAGAAACATGTTCTGACCCGAAAGATCAAGATGCGCTTCGGTGGCAATCTGGCCGGAAGACATTTCGCGTTATGGGGGCTGGCTTTCAAGCCGAACACCGATGACATGCGTGAGGCGCCCAGCCGAACCCTGATCGACGATCTGCTCTCTGCTGGAGCGACGGTCACGGCGTACGACCCTGTGGCCATGACCGAGGCACGACTTGTCTTGGGCGACGATGCACGGCTAAGCTATGCTGAATCGCCGCTAGCTGCTCTGGACTCCCGTCGACAGGCGGATGGCTTGGTTATCGTCACCGAATGGAAAGAGTTCCGCAGCCCTGATTTTGAGCAGATCAAGCTACGGCTAAAGTCGCCGGTTGTCTTTGATGGCCGCAATCTCTACGACGCCATGGATCTGACGCGGAAGGGGATGGAGTACTACCCCATCGGGCGAAGGCAATCCAAGATGCCGTCCCAAGGCTGTTGAGCAGGAATGATGTTATGAATCCCAAAATTGCGCTCATTACCGGCATCACCGGACAGGACGGCTCTTACTTGGCCGAGTTTCTGTTGGGCAAGGGCTATATCGTACATGGCATCAAGCGCCGTGCCAGCTTGTTCAACACGGCGCGGGTGGACCATCTGTACCAGGACCCGCACATTGACCACCGCAACTTCGTGCTGCACTATGGCGATCTGACCGACACCAGCAACCTGGTGCGCATCTTGCAGCAGGTGCAGCCCGATGAGGTCTACAACCTGGGCGCGCAGAGCCATGTTGCCGTGAGCTTCGAGAGCCCTGAATACACGGCTGATGTCGATGCGATGGGGCCGCTCCGTCTGCTGGAAGCCATCCGCATCCTGGGTTTGGAGAAGAAAACGCGTTTCTACCAGGCCAGTACATCCGAGTTGTACGGCCTCGTGCAGGAAATTCCGCAGAAGGAAACCACCCCCTTCTACCCCCGTAGCCCCTATGGCGTGGCCAAGCTCTATGCCTACTGGATCACGGTCAACTACCGTGAAGCCTATGGCCTCTATGCCTGCAACGGCATCCTGTTCAACCACGAGAGCCCGCGTCGTGGCGAAACCTTCGTCACCCGCAAGATCACGCGCGGCCTGTGCAACATCGCCCAAGGTCTGGACAAGTGCCTCTACATGGGCAATATGGATGCCCTGCGCGACTGGGGCCATGCCAAGGACTACGTGCGTATGCAGTGGATGATGTTGCAGCAGGAGGCGCCGAAGGACTACGTCATCGCCACCGGCGTGCAGTACAGCGTGCGCCAGTTCATCGAGAAATCCGCCGCGCAGCTTGGCGTCACGCTGCGCTTCGAGGGCAGGGGTGTGGACGAGGTGGCCGTGGTGGCCTCTGTCCAGGGCGACAAGGCCCCGGCCCTGAAGGGCGGAGACGTCATCGTGCGTGTCGATCCCCACTACTTTCGCCCAGCCGAAGTGGAAACCCTGCTCGGCGACCCCAGCCTGGCCAAGCAGGACCTAGGCTGGATTCCGCAGATCACCTTGGACGAAATGGTGCAGGAAATGGTAGCCCATGACCTGGAGCAGGCGCGCCAGCATGCCCTGCTTCAGCACCATGGCTATACCGTGCCAGTGAGCAAGGAAAAATGAGCGCCAGCAGCAAGATCTACGTAGCCGGCCATCGCGGCATGGTCGGCAGCGCCATCGTGCGTACCCTGCTGGCTCAAGGGGTCAGTCCCGAGCGTATCGTCACCCGAACCCATGCCGAACTGAATTTGATCGACCAGAGCGCCGTGCATGAGTTCTTCGCCCGGGAAAAGCCGGACCAGGTCTACCTGGCTGCTGCCAAGGTGGGTGGCATACACGCCAACAACACCTACCCGGCCGAATTCATCTACCAGAACCTGATGCTGCAGGCCAATGTGATCCATGCGGCCCATCTGCATGGTGTGCAGAAGCTGCTCTTCCTTGGCTCCAGTTGCATCTACCCCAAGCTGGCGCCGCAGCCCATGGCCGAAGACGCCCTGCTCACCGGCCCCCTGGAGCCGACCAACGAACCCTATGCGGTGGCCAAGATCGCCGGCATCAAGCTGTGCGAGAGCTACAACCGCCAGTATGGGCGCGACTACCGCAGCGTCATGCCCACCAACCTCTACGGTCCGGGCGACAACTACCATCCCGAGAACAGTCATGTCATTCCCGCGCTGCTGCGTCGCTTCCACGAAGCCAAGCTGGCGAATGCACCCGAGGTGGTCATCTGGGGCACGGGCACACCCCGTCGCGAATTCCTCTATGTGGATGACATGGCTGCTGCCAGCGTCTTTGTTATGAATCTTGCGCCTGACGTCTATGCGACCCAGGTGCAGCCGCAGCTCAGTCATATCAATGTGGGCTATGGGGCCGACGTCACCATTGCGGAGTTGGCGGCCATGGTGGCGCGCGTGACTGGTTATTTGGGGCGCATCACCTTCGACGCCAGCAAGCCGGATGGGGCGCCGCGCAAGTGGATGGATTCAAGCCGGCTCAACTCCTTGGGTTGGCGTGCTGTCGTAAGCCTAGAGCAGGGATTGGTGTATGCCTACAGGGAAATGGCAGCCACATGAGCGGCGTGAATCCAACGTTTTATCGGCGCAATTCTGAGGCTTATTGGCTATGAGCTGGGGGCGTATCAAGCGCTTGGCACGAGAAGCTGGCTGGATACTTTTCGGCCAAGTCGCGGCTGTTATCGGAGCACTAGTTTTGGTGCGGATACTGACTGAGCATCTGAGTCCCGAGGCCTATGGCCAACTCGCGTTGGGCCTGACCCTTGCAGGTTTGGTCAATCAGGTGGTTATGGGCGGGGTCACGGCTGGTATTGGGCGTTACTACTCGATTGCAGCAGAAGTTAATGATTTGAGCGGTTACTTTCGGGACTCGCAGCGGCTTATGCTGTTGGCGGCCTCGGTCGTGTTGGTGCTTGGCGGGCTTTTCTTATTGGGGCTGCTGGGCCTTGGCCATGTCCGCTTGGCTGCTTTTGCAGGTTTGATTATTCTCTTTGCGTTATTGGCTGGGTATGGGGTTGCATATGGAGGCATCCTTAATGCCGCCCGCCAGCGTGCTTTGGTCGCCATGCATGGCGGAGCGGACGCTTGGTTGAAGATTCTGTTCTCGCTGGGAGCTATCTACTGGTTGGGGACATCCGAGACAGCAGTAGTGGTGGGCTATGTTCTTTCCACATTGCTCGTCGTGGTTTCGCAGTTCTGTTTTGTACGACGCTCGTTTCGTTATGGTGAAGAAAGGCGGCCGCGCAGACAGTGGGGAAAGCAGATGTGGGCGTATGCTTGGCCATTTACGACCTGGGGCTTCTTCTCATGGGCCCAGCAGAGCTCTGACAGATGGGCTTTGGAGATTTTTGGCTCGACGGATCAAGTCGGTTTATATGCCGTCCTATTCCAGTTAGGGTACACGCCATTAGTCATGGCGATGGGGATGGTGATGGCGTTTCTTGGACCGATTCTTTTTCAGAGAGCAGGGGATGCGACGGACAGCCAGCGCAGTGCTGGTGTCAGGCGACTGGCTTGGCGAATTACCCTCGCTTGCCTAGCGTTTACTTTGGTCGCGTTCGTTTTGACATTGTGTCTGCACGAATGGTTCTTCAGTCTTTTGGTGTCCGTGGAATACAGGCATGTTTCGTATTTGATGCCATGGATGGTGATGGCGGGCGGCCTGTTTGCTGCGGGCCAAATGCTGGCACTGAGGTTGATGAGTGATATGCAAACATCCTTGATGACCTCGGCCAAAATCTGGACGGCTCTATTGGGGTTGGTGTTGAACCTGTATGGGGCGTCTGTCGCAGGAGAGAGGGGGGTTGTGTTCTCGCTGGTTTTTGTTTCCGGGGTCTATTTGCTGTGGATGTTATTTTTGGCTAAAGACTATCAGTTGAGCGAGGGTAAGTGAATATTTATGAGCATGAAAAACCGTTTGAAGTACAAGCTCTCTGAGTTGGGTCTCTATCCTTATGTTGATTCTTGGCGCCAGTTGCCATCGATCGTGAGGTGGATTCGGCAGGGGTGCTCTGGCCCCGCGCCCGGGCCTATAAAACGATTGGTAATCGCCGCCTATTTGAAAAGATATGGCGTCAGGCGATTTGTCGAAACAGGAACCTATCTCGGCGACACCTTGGCCTATATGGCGCACGACAAAAATGTGCAGTGTACGAGCGTAGAGCTTGCGGATGAATACTATCTAAAGGCATGCGATCGATTTTCTTCATATTCGAACGTGCACCTGGTGCGAGGCGATAGTGGGGTTGTAATTCCTCAAATCGTCGAGTCTTTGCAGGAGCCAACATTGTTTTGGCTTGATGGTCATTACAGCGGGGCTGGCACGGGGCGCGCCAACGCGGATACGCCGATCAGTACCGAGCTGGTGTCAGTCTTGGGTTCCCCAATCAAAGGTCATGTGATACTGATCGATGATGCAAGATGTTTTGACGGGGCCAATTCGTACCCGCATTTGGACATGCTCCTGCAAATCGTGAGAGCGCAGGGCGGTTACGAGATAGAAGTCTCGGCAGATATTATTAGACTGACGCCCCATAGTTGAACCTACGAAATATGCTTAAACAAATGTTTGTTCGCGCGATCACGGGCATTCGAGTTCGCTGGTTTCCCAGCGTCCAGGATCGTGAGTTGGCGCGCTGGCATCAGGATCGCGGGGATAGCCTGAAGCGTTTTGACTATCCTCTGAATCATGATTCGGTGGTGATTGATCTCGGTGGTTTCGATGGGCAATGGGCTTCGGATGTCTTTTCGCGCTATCTCTCCAACGTATATGTTTTCGAGGCCATTCCTGAATACGCTGGCGATATAGCACAACGCTTTTCAAGCAACTCAAAAATTAAGGTCTATCCTTTTGCTGTTGGACGTGAGAACAGGGTCGACTTCATGCAGCTTGCCGGGGTTGGCAGTTCAATGTTTCGCGCGGCGACTGATCAAAAATCCGTGCAAGTGAAGGTTGTCGATGCCAAAGAGATTTTGAACTTGTGTGAGACGACCGGTTGTGATTTGCTGAAGATAAACATTGAGGGGGGCGAATATGAGGTTTTGCCCCGATTGATTGATGCCGGTTTAATTTCAAAGGTTAGAAATCTTCAAATTCAATTTCATGATCTTGGCGAAGACTCCCTTTCAAAGATGAAGTCAATTCAATCCGATCTTGCAAAAACACATGTGCAGACTTGGAGTTACGAATTGGTTTGGGAGAGTTGGACGCTAAGAGACGACGTGCGCTGAGCGGCATCTACATGAGCAAGGTGATCGCGCGTGTTTATGGTGGACTTGGCAACCAATTGTTCTGCTACGCGGCCGCTCGGAGATTGGCGCTAGTCACAAGCTCCGAGCTGTTCATCGATGATGTAAGCGGATTTGCGCATGACCATGTGTATCAGCGCCAATATCAGTTGGATCATTTCAATATTCCCTGTCACAAAGCAACGCCCGCTCAGCGGCTGGAGCCTGGGGCGCGGGCGCGCCGATTCTTGAAGCGAAAAATCAACCGACTTCTCCCCTTCAGGTTTCGCAGCTATGTGCAGCAGAAGGGCATGGATTTCGATGCGCGCTTGCTGGGCTTGAAGCCACGCGGGGTCTTGTATCTAGAGGGGTACTGGCAAAGCGAAGGGTATTTCAAGGACATAGAGCCAGTGTTGCGGGAGGACCTTCGGATCAAGCCGCCCACGGATGCGAAAAACCTGGAGATGAGCTCCCGCATACGGGCATGCACGGCTGTCGCGGTGCATGTGCGATTTTTCGATCTGCCGGGTGAGACGGGAGTTACGAATGCTCCCGGCGACTATTACGAGCGCGCCGTGGGGGAACTGGAGAAGCAGGTGCCAGCGGCCCACTATTTTGTTTTCTCTGATAAGCCGGAGCTTGCGAGATCCCGCATACCGCTTCCGGACGACCGAGTCACTTGTGTCTCTCACAATCGCGGGGACGAACTGGCGTACGCCGACCTCTGGCTCATGACTCAATGCCGGCACTTCATCATTGCCAACAGCACGTTCAGCTGGTGGGGGGCGTGGTTGTCGACCTCGCCCGAGAAACAGGTGATTGCACCGGGTTACAAGAAGCTGGAAGGAAAAGCGTGGTGGGGTTTCGATGGGCTCTTGCCGCCTGAATGGATCAAGCTTTGATGGCAGTGGTTACGGCAATAACAAGCAAGCAAGGGGCACGCCGTGTGTGGCATTCTTGGCGCTGTTAATCTGCGCGGCCCGGTTGTACGGGGCGGTATTGAACGCGGGCTGCGAAGACTCAGCCATCGTGGGCCTGACGGGACCGGTACGTGGTACTCAGGCTGCGGCAGGGTGGGGTTGGCGCATAGCCGTCTGGCGGTCCTGGATCTGTCGAATGCAGCCGATCAGCCCATGATCGGTGGAGACGGTCGTCATGTCATCGTCTTCAACGGAGAAATCTACAACTTCCGGGATTTGCGTCAGGAGCTTGAGGCTGAAGGTTGCCGGTTCACATCCTCGGGCGATACCGAAGTCATCCTGGCGGCATATAAGGTCTGGGGGGAGCACTGCCTGCAGCGCCTCAATGGCATGTTCGCTTTTGCCATTTATGACCGGGGGGCTGGAGATGACTCGGCATCTGTTTTTTTTGCCAGAGATCGAGCCGGTGAGAAGCCGTTTTATTACGCATCCACATCGAGCGCGTTCCATTTCGCGTCCGAACTCAAGGCGTTGGACCATTCGGGACAGGTTGACCTTCAGGCGCTGAATTTTTACCTGGCGCTGGGCTATGTGCCAGCCGATCTTTGCCTGTTCGAGGGCGTTCGCAAGCTTCCTCCGGCACACTGTGGCCGCTTGGACCTGAAGACCGGTGCCTTGACCGTCCGCCGTTACTGGTCTCTGCCAACAAACACACCAACTGATGGAAGGGGTGGCGCAGAGCTGGCGGCAATGGCGGGGGACCTGATCAAGGATTCTGTGCGCCTTCGGCTGGTCGCAGACGTCCCGGTCGGTATTTTGCTGTCTGGTGGGCTGGATTCAAGCTTGGTGGCTGCTGCAGCGGCGCAGGTGAGCGCATCGCCTATCGAGACATTCACCATCTCGCTGCCTGGGTCGTCCCTGGATGAGGCCGAGCATGCGCAAAAGGTGGCCAGTTACTTTGGCACCCGCCATCATGTGCTGCCCTTGGATAAGCCTAGCCTCGGTCACCTTGATCAGTTGGCTCTCTTCATCGACGAGCCGATTGCAGATTCATCAATACTGCCGGCCTGGTTGGTGTTCGGTCTGGCGCGCAAACAGGTAACCGTTGCGCTCGGGGGGGATGGCGGGGATGAGCTTTTTGGCGGCTATCTGGACTATACAAACAGCTTGGCAGACGCCCGACGTTGGGGTTGGGTGCCGACGGAGGTGTTGGGCGCGATGGCGGCCGTGGCAGGACAATTGCCAGCAGGCCTTCACGGAAGGAATCGCCTGGCTTCTTTGCGAAAAGGGCCGTTGCGCCAGATGATCTGGGGCCGGCCTTACTTTGATACGCAACTTCGGCAACGTGTATTCGCGTCTCAGGCGCTCGCAGCGCTGGGCGCCGGGTTGGACGCACCCGAACTCTTCCTGTCCTCCTTGTTCGATCAGGGAAAAGATCCGGTGGACAGCATGAGCCGAGCGCATTTTGGCAGCATTCTCCCCGACGATTTCCTGGTCAAAGTGGATCGGGCCAGCATGATGCATAGTTTGGAGGTGCGTGCGCCTTTTCTGGACCATCGCCTCATCGAGTTCGCATTTGGGGAAGTGCCCTCCGGTTGGAAGGTGCAGGACGGCGAGTCCCGTCGCTTGCAGCGGATGCTGGCGCGCCAGTGGCTGCCCCCTGATCTGGATGTCAAGCGCAAGCAGGGGTTTTCGATCCCGATCAATGAGTGGCTACGCAACGAGGGTGAGCAGGTCTTGATGGCAAGAATGGAGGGGCTTCCAGCGGTGATCGACATGACGGAGGTCCGCAGTCTTGTCAGGGGACACCTTGCCGGACGGACCAATGGGGGGCGGTTGTTTGCGTTGATCATGTTGGCACTTGCCATGCGTAACGTGGATGGCCCATAAAGCGAGTCACGCTATTTCATACTGAATCAAAAACCACCAGCGGATACTAGGGATGACGCCACTTCTACTCAAATACATTTGCGAACCTGATTCAAAGGCGCCGCTTGTTCTGGTCGGCGCGGTGATGGATGAGGACGGGAACATACAGTCAGGAGACTTGGTGGCACCTTCGGGTCGGCGCTATCCCATCATCAACGGCATTCCGCGCTTTGTTGAGACGGTGGCGACAGAAAGTGTGACGTCTTTTGGCGATGAATGGAATCACTTCAACTTTACCGACTTCAAGATTAATTGGCTTCAGCACACGGTGGCGAACACATTTGGATCTGCAGATGCATTCAAGGACAAGTTGATCGTAGACGCCGGCGGCGGGAGTGGAGCGCAAACCAAATGGTTTTCCGAGTATGGCGCGAAGCATGTGATCATGCTGGACCTGTCTCATTCGGTAGACGATGTCGTACGACGAAATCTGGCGGGTCTGAAGAATGTCGATGTCATCCAATGCTCGATTGATGCGCCGCCATTGCTGGATCAGTCTATAGGCGGCATGGTCTATTGCCACAACGTTATCCAGCACACGCCATCGGTTGAGAAGACTGCTCATGCACTCTATAGGCTGGTGGCTCCAGGTGGAGAGTTTGTTTTTAACTGCTATGGCCTGAACGACCAGGGTGTCTTGAGATGGGTGCGCTGGCATTTGATCTATTTGCCCCTGCGTGCTGTACTTTCTCGCATGCCGTTCCGGGTCATCCTTTTCTATGCCCGTTTCATCTCGCTTCTGCGCATGATTCCTGTCTTTGGCGAGGTTCTTGAAAAACTCTTGCTGTGTGGCCAAGGTGACGTGCCGAAGATTCATGGTGAGTCGCCTTGGGTTCGAATCCGTAGAAGGTACAAGGCCGCATGTCTGAATACCTTCGACGCGTACGGCTCACATCAATACCAGCACCACAAGACGGATGCTGAAATTCGCACTTTGGTGGCTACGCTTCAGCCCGACGCACAGAAGGTCCTGAATGCCGAAAAATATTTCGCACGGCCCCCCAAGATCGGCTGTGCACTCAGGGTTTTTAGATAGTCGTGGTCATGAACGCCAGTTCCAAAGAAGTCTTTTCTATCCATCAAGCGTCAGGCAGCGCTGGTGACCGGCCGCTGCTGTCGGTGTGCATTCCCGCCTACAACCGGGCGGCTTTGATGAGGCCCCTGCTCGATTCCATCCTGGCGCAGAACTTCGACGACTATGAGGTGCTGATCTGTGAAGATGGCTCTCCAGAGCGGGGGGCGATTGCAGATGTGGTCCGACGATTCCAGCAGGGGAACCCTGGACCAATCCGCTATGAAGAGAACCCCGCCAACCTGGGTTACGACGGCAATATCCGCCGGCTGGTCGAGCGGGCGCGCGGGCGCTATTGTGTGTTCATGGGCAATGATGACTTGCTCTGCGAAGGCGCACTGGCGCGTATCGCCGCCGCCGTGAACCAGCAGCTCGACTGCGGGGTGGTGGTCAGAAGTTACGCCTCTTTCGAGGCGGATCCCGGGCAGCCCAAGCAAGTGTTTCGCTATTTCCCCCAGGAACATGTGCTGCCGGCCGGGGCGCAGGCCATCTTCACGGCCTATCGGCGCTCCGTGGTGATCTCCGGTATGGTCATTGAGCGGGATGCCGCACAGGCCGTGGCTACGGACCGGTTTGACGGCACCCTGCTGTACCAGCTTTATCTGGTGGGGATGATTCTGGCAACACACAGTGTGGTGTTCGTGCCGGAGGTCATCGCCTTGCGCCGAGATGGCACGCCACCGGACTTCGGCAACAGCGACGCCGAGCGGGGAAAGTTCGTCCCCCGTGACCAGACGCCGGAGTCGTCGCTCCATTTCATGCAGGGTATGCTGGCGATTGCCCGGCATGTCGAAGAGGCGACGCGCTTGAGGGTCTTCGGGGCCATCCGTGCGGATATCGGTAACTATGCCTACCCGATACTCTCGATCCAGGCGAAGCGTTCGCTGCCGGTGTTTTTTGCTTATGGCGTTTCTCTGGCAAGGCTGGGCCTGTGGCGCCACCCGCTTTTCCATCTGTATTTCATCACCCTGTTGCTGATTGGGCCTGATCGTGCCGATCGGGTTATCGGCCTGATCAAGCGAAGGCTGGGCTACACGCCTCGCCTGGGAGCCGCGCGGGGAGGTGGCCGGTGAGGATTCTGATCGCCGGGGATTGGCATTCTGAACTGCATGAAGAGGTGGTGCAGCAGGCGTTGAGGGATCTCGGACACGAAGTCCAGGCCTTCAAATGGTGTGGCTACTTCGGCCGTCCTCGGGGTGTGCTGGGCTGGCTTGCACATTTAGTCCGCCGAGCCCAGAACAAGTATCTGATAGGACCTGCGATAAGGCGCCTTAACCGCGACCTCATCGCCACGGCAATGCTTTTCAAGCCGGAGATGCTGTTCGTCTACCGGGGCACGCATGTCACGCGCGATACCTTGCGCGCGATCAAGGAGGCACTGCCGGATTGCGTGTTGACAGGCTACAACAACGACGATCCTTTTTCGCCGGCGTACCCGCACTACTTGTGGCGGCATTTTCTACGGGCCATCCCGGTGTATGACCTGATGCTTGCATACCGGCATGCCAATCTCGCCGAATACGTGCAAGCCGGGGCGCGCCGGGTGGAGCTGCTGCGTTCCTGGTTCGTGCCCGAGCGGAATCACCCTGTCGGACTGTCGCCAGCAGAAGAGCACCTGTTCGAGGCAGACGTGGTCTTCGTTGGGCATTACGAAGATGATCAGCGGCTGGAATGTCTGGAAGAGATCGCGCGGCAGGGTATTCGTCTGCGCCTGTTTGGACCGGGTTATGACTGGGATCCTGTGATTCGCAAATCTCCTGTGCTTAACGGGTTGGCGCCTGTTCGGCTGGTCTGGGGCGAGGACTACAATCGCGCGCTTTGTGGCGCGAAGATAGCGTTGTGTTTCCTCTCAAAATTGAACCGTGATACCTATACTCGACGCTGTTTCGAAATTCCTGCGACGGGAACGCTCATGCTATCTGAGTACTCAGACGATCTTTCAAGTCTTTATGAGGCAGGCGTTGAAGCGGATTTTTTCCGAAACCGGGATGAGATGATGGAAAAAATCAGGTACTACCTGGCCAACGATGACGTTCGCAAGCGGGTCGCTTTTGGCGGGCATCGGCGTGCAATTGACGCCGGGCACGATGTTGTTTCGCGAATGCGGCAGCTGATGACATGGGTTGAAGTTATAAGGCGACAGGCTTGCTGATGAATATCAGGACACACTCGCTGGCGATGCGATTTTTTCGCGCGATTGGATTGGAGCGCGTTGCATGGGCCTTGCGTCGACTGCATTGTCCGGTCGATAAGTCAGCTCTTGTGCTCGAAGTGGGCTCGGGTGGCAATCCTTATGCCCGCGCAAATGTGCTGCTGGATGCATATGAGGAAACCAGGGAGCGTCATTGGGCCCCGTTGATCTCGGATCGTCCGACCGTACTCGGATTTGTCGAGAATCTACCGTTCAAGGACAAGGCGTTCGATTTCGTCATCGCGGCACATGTACTCGAGCACTCGACTGACCCGGCTGTTTTCCTGGCGGAATTACAGCGGGTTGCCAAAGCGGGCTACATAGAGGTCCCGGATGCCTTCATGGAACGGGTCAATCCCTACCGGGATCACAGGTTGGAAATTACATGCCGAGATGAGAGGCTGATCATCAGAAAGAAAACAAGATGGGATGCGGACCCTGACCTGATTGCGCTTTATGAAGCGCGGGCGAAGCGCCTGATCGCTGGCGATCTGATTCCGGGACATCCTTTTGATTTTCATGTCCGATACTATTGGGAAGGCAGCATCAGCTTCCACGTCGTGAATCCGGGCGCGGATGCGGGCTGGATTCCGCCCGAGTCGACCCGACGCCAGGTACACGCGCCGGCCGCGGCGGGGCGAGAGAGACTGCTTAGGGTCTTGAGAAATATCTTCTCCCAAGGGCGGCGCAATCGGCGTCTCGAGATATCCAGTCTCTTGCGCTGTCCCACATGTTTCAATCCGCAGCTCGTGGCGCAAGGGGCCAACTTGAAGTGTCCAGCCTGCTCTTCGACCTATCAGGTGAAGAATGGAATTCCGATTCTGTACTCAAATAAGGAATTGGCATGAATTCGGTGCGCGTCCTTATCGACAAGACCGTCGATGTCGCCGGTTTTTTTCTTCGAGGCAGAAAAATTTCCCCCGCGGTGACGCGCAGCGATGGGCGTGGCTGCGTCAACCTCGGCTGTGGTCTGGCTGTGGCGCCGGGATGGGTCAATGTTGATGCGAGTCTGAATGCCCTGTTTGCCGGCGCGCCGAAATTTGTGCTGCGTCTGCTCTACCGCTTGTCAGGGGCAAATCGCTATTACACGGAGCAAGAATACAGCCGGCTGCTGAGCGAGCATTGCTTTGTGTTCCACGACCTTGCCCGCAGCCTTCCATTTCGTGAGAAAACCGTTGACGTGTTTTACTCGTCACATTTTTTTGAACACCTGTTCAAGAAGGATGCTGAACGACTGCTCAGGGAGATGCACGGCGCATTGAAAGAGGGGGGGCTCATACGTATTGCGGTACCTGATCTTGCGCATGCCGTCGGTCTCTACAAGGATGGGAAAACGAAAGAGATGCTGGAGAATTACTTTTTCGTGGATGACAAGTCCAGCTATCTGGCGCGTCACAAATACATGTATGACTTCGAAAGCCTGAAGGCGCTGTTGGTCGAGGCGGGTTATAAAAATGTACGCCGCTGCAATTATCAGGAAGGGGCGACTCCTGACTTGAACAGCTTGGATAACAGGCCTGAGGAAACACTTTTTGTCGAGGCGTCCCGCTAGGCGGTCGCCAGTATCAGGCGTGAGCAGCCGTGTTGCATCTGGGTATTGACGCTTCGAATATCCGCCAAGGCGGTGGTGTTACACACCTTTCCCAATTGTTGAGCGCGGCCGATCCTGCCGCCGCCGGGATCGAACGGATCACCGTCTGGGCTGCTCGGAGCACGGCTGCCGCATTGCCAGCGCGTCCCTGGCTTGAGGTGCGGAGTCCGGCCTGGCTGGAGGCAGGAATGCCGCGCAGGATGTTCGGGCAACAGTTCCAGTTGGCCGGGGAGCTGAAACAGGCGGGGTGCGGTGTGCTGTTTTCGCCGGGGGGTACTTTGCCGTTGTGGTGCTCCATACCGATGGTCACGATGTCCCAGAACATGCTGCCATTCGAGCCTGCAGAAGCTTTACGCTTCGGGCGCTGGAGTGGCATGCGCTTGAAGATGTGGATGCTTCGCCGCATGCAGGGGCGTTCATTTCGGCGAGCCGACGGTGTGATTTTTCTGACCCGATATGCCCAGCAAGAGGTTTGCCGTTTCCTTGGCGGTGTCAAGGGCCGCACAGCCTTGATTCCGCATGGTATTGAAAACCGTTTCGTCCAGCCACCCCGGTTGCAACAGGGCGTGGATCGATACTCGCCTGAGCAGCCATTCCGCTTCTTGTATGTATCCATCCTGATGCCCTACAAGCATCAAATGGAGGTTGCATTGGCGATCAGCCTACTTCGCGGTGAGGGGCTGCCAGTGGCAATGCGTTTCGTGGGGGGGGATTGGGGCGATTGCGGACGCGAATTCCGACGGTTGCTGCAGCGTCTGGACCCCGACGGAGAATATCTTCACTGGGTGGGTGGTGTGCCATTTGACCAGTTGAGCGATGTTTATCGCGAGGCGGACGCCTTCGTTTTTGCTTCGAGCTGCGAAAATCTGCCGAATGTCATGATCGAGGCGATGGCCTCTGGCCTGCCTATCGCGTCTTCAAATCGTGGGCCAATGTCGGAGGTCCTCGAAGGGGCTGGAATTTATTTTGATCCAGAGGTTCCTGAATCGATCGCAGAGGCGCTGCGCAGGCTTATCCATAATGTGGAGTTGCGCACGCAACTGGCTGCGTCTGCATGGCAAAAAGGACAAAGCTACTCGTGGGTGCGCTGCGCTCGTGAGACGCTTGAATTCATTGCAGAAACAGCCGAAGCATATCCTGCGAGTGCCAGGTAGAAGTGGGTCCAAATGTTTGACAATAAAACTCTGCTGATTACTGGGGGGACGGGCTCCTTCGGGAACGCCGTGCTTCGACGTTTCCTCGACTCCGATCTGGCTGAAGTCCGGATCTTCAGTCGTGACGAGAAGAAGCAGGATGATCTGCGCAAGCGCTACGCTCATCCTAAGCTGAAGTTCTATATCGGCGACGTGCGTGACAGCCGCAGTGTGGCCGCTGTGATGCGCGGAGTCGACTTCGTTTTTCATGCGGCTGCCCTAAAGCAGGTGCCGTCCTGCGAGTTCCATCCCATGCAGGCGGTGATGACCAATGTGCTGGGAACGGAAAACGTGCTGGAGGCGGCCATCACGGCCGGCGTCAGGCGCGTGGTGTGCCTGAGCACCGACAAGGCGGTGTACCCCATCAACGCCATGGGCATCAGCAAGGCCATGATGGAAAAGGTCATGGTCGCCACCAGCCGCAACCTGGAAGGCACGGGTACGGTCATCTGCGGCACGCGCTACGGCAATGTGATGGCCTCGCGCGGCTCGGTTATTCCGCTTTTTGTGGCCCAGGTGCTGGCCAGCAAGCCCATCACGGTGACCGACCCGGGCATGACGCGTTTCATGATGACGCTGGAAGATGCGGTGGATCTGGTACTGTACGCCTTTGAGCACGGTCGTAACGGCGATATCTTCGTTCAGAAAGCGCCGGCGGCCACGGTCAGCGTGCTGGCGCAGGCGCTACTCGAACTGATGGGAAAAACGGGGCATCCAATTAACGAAATTGGCACGCGGCATGGCGAAAAGCTCTATGAGACCCTGCTCGGCCGCGAGGAGATGGCTTGTGCCGAAGACCTGGGGGGCTATTTCCGGGTGCCGCCGGACGGGCGCGACCTGAACTACGCCAAATTCGTGGAGGAGGGCGAGCGCCGCCTGACCCAGAGCACCCACGGCGAGGACTACAACTCGCACAACACGACGCGCCTGGACGTGGCGGGCATGAAGACCCTGTTGCTCAAGCTGAACTTCATGCAGCGCATCGTGCGCGGTGAAGCTGCTGTAGCGGAGGATTGAGCCGATGAAGGTGCTGATCACCGGCGCCAACGGCTTTGTTGGCAAAAATCTGCGGCTGCGCTTGAGCGAGCGCCAGGATGTGCAGGTGATCTGCTTTACCCGTGACCACCGGCCGGAGCACCTCCCGGACCTGTTGCAGGGCGTGGATTTCGTCTTCCACCTTGCGGGTGTCAACCGGCCGCAGGATCCGGAAGAGTTCGCGGTCGGCAACGCGGGCCTGACCCGTGCGCTGTGTGATGTCGTGGCCGGCGTTGCCCGGGCGGCCGGCAGGACGATCCCCATCCTGCATACCTCCTCAACCCAGGCCGCCCTGGATAACCCGTATGGCCGCAGCAAGCGAGAGGCCGAGGCGGTCCTGCAGGCGGCCGGGCGTGACCCGCTGGTGCCGGTGCATGTGTTCCGGCTGCCCAATGTATTCGGCAAGTGGTGTAGGCCCGACTACAACTCCGCGGTGGCGACTTTCTGCCATAACATTGCCCGCGGCTTGCCGATCCGAATCAACGACCCGCAGGCCGTCGTGACGCTGGTGTATGTGGACGATGCACTCGATCGGTTCCTGCAGCTGATGGATGGCGCCGATGCCGCCGCCGGTCCCGACGGCTTCGAGTCGATAACGCCGCAATACACCGTGACGGTGGGTGAGTTGGCACGGCAGCTCCAGGCCTTCAGGGACAGCCGGGGCACGCTCATGACCGACCGCGTCGGGACGGGGCTGGTGCGCGCGTTGTACTCGACCTATGTGAGCTACCTGCCCGTCGAGGCTTTTGCCTACGAGGTGCCCCAGCACGCAGATCCGCGCGGGGTGTTCGTGGAAATGCTCAAGACGCCGGACTGCGGGCAGTTCTCCTTTTTCACCGCCCATCCCGGCGTGACGCGGGGCGGCCATTACCATCACAGCAAGACGGAGAAATTCCTGGTCATCCGGGGCGACGCGAAGTTTCGCTTCCGGCATATGCACACCGGGCAGGTGCATGAACTGCTGACGAGCGGTGCCAGGCCGCAGATCGTCGAGACGGTGCCGGGCTGGACGCACGACATCACCAACATCGGCGACGTTGAGATGGTGGTCATGCTGTGGGCCAACGAGGTATTCGACCGCGCGCGGCCCGATACGTTCGCGTGCCCGGTGTGACGCAGGACTGAAAGGGCTCAGATGTCGCTGAAGAAACTAAAGGTCATGACGGTGGTGGGCACGCGCCCCGAGATCATCCGCCTGTCGCGCGTGCTGGCCCGGCTGGACGAGCACTGCGAGCATGTGCTGGTGCATACCGGGCAGAACTACGACTACGAGCTCAACCAGGTGTTCTTCGACGACCTCGGCATACGCAAGCCCGATCATTTCCTCGACAGTGCGGCCAACTCCACCGGAGCTGCGCACACCATCGGCAACCTCATCACCGCGGTGGACCGCGTGCTGGAACAGGAGCAACCTGAGGCCACGCTGGTACTGGGCGATACCAACAGCTGTCTCTCGGTGATCCCGGCGAAGCGGCGCAAGGTGCCGATCTTTCACATGGAGGCGGGCAACCGCTGTTTCGACCAGCGCGTGCCGGAAGAGACGAACCGGCGCATCGTGGACCATACGGCCGATGTCAACCTCACCTACAGCACGATTGCGCGCGACTACCTGCTGCGCGAGGGCCTGCCACCGGATCTGGTGATCAAGACCGGCAGCCCGATGTACGAGGTGCTCACGCATTACCGGCCGCGGATCGATGCATCTGACGTGCTGCAGCGACTGGGCCTGCAGGCCGGGCAGTATTTCGTGGTCAGCGCCCACCGGGAAGAGAACATCGAGTCGCCGCAGTCGTTTGCCAAGCTGGTGGAGGTGCTCAATGCCGTGGCGGCCGACCACGAGCTGCCGGTGATCGTGTCCACCCATCCGCGTACGCAAAAGCGCATCGATGCTACGGGGGCGCGCTTCCATCCGCAGGTCCGCCTGCTCAAACCGCTGGGTTTCCATGACTACGTTCAGCTGCAGCTTTCGGCCCGCGCCGTGCTGTCGGACAGCGGCACGATCAACGAGGAGTCCTCCATCCTGAATTTCCCGGCGCTCAACCTGCGCGAGGCCCATGAGCGTCCGGAGGGCATGGAGGAGGCCGTGGTCATGATGGTGGGACTGGATGTGGCCCGTGTGCGCCAAGCCTTAGCCATCCTACGAGACCAGCCACGGGGTGAATCGCGTTCCTTGCGGCAGGTCGCGGACTACAGTATGCCGAATGTGTCGGACAAGGTGGTGCGCATTATTCACAGCTACACGGATTATGTGAACCGCGTGGTCTGGAAAAAGTACTAGCCCTATGCGCATCGTGCTGACCGGTGACGTCTTTCCGCCGCTGCGCTCGTCGGGGGCCGTGCTATTGCGCGACTTGTCGCTGGAGCTGGTGCGACAGGGGCATGCCCTCACGGTGCTGGTGCCGGCTTCGGAGCTTGACCGGCCATGGCAGCTGGAGTCCATGGGCGGCGTCGAGGTGTTGCGCTTGAAGGCACCCCGGACCAAGGATGTGGGGCTGGTACGGCGTGCGCTGGCCGAGCTGTGGATGCCAGTGGCCATGTGGCGCAACCTGCGGCGCAGCCCCCTGGGCTCCCGACAGTGGGATGGGGTCGTGTGGTACTCGCCAACCATTTTCTTGGGGCCGCTGGCTTGGGCGTTGAAGCGGCGCAACCGCTGCCGCGGCTATCTGATCTTGCGAGATATTTTTCCCGAATGGGCGGTCGACATGGGGCTCATGGGGCGGGGACTGCCGTACCGGTTCTTCAAGCTGGTGGAGCGGCTGCAGTACGTTGTTGCCGACGTCATCGGCGTTCAGGCGCAGTCGGCACTGGCTTATTTCGAACCCTGGGCCCGCGGCCCGGGGCGCCGCGTGGAGGTGCTGCAGAACTGGCTGGCCGATGCGCCAGTGCAACATTGCAGCATCTTGGTGTCTAGAGGTCCGCTGGCTGGGCGCAGAATCTTTGTCTATGCCGGCAACATGGGCTTGGCCCAGGGCATGGATCTCCTGCTGGATCTTGCCGCTGCAATGCGTGAAAGTTCCGACGTGGGTTTTCTGTTTGTCGGTCGCGGCAGCGAGGCGGTCCGTCTGCGTGATGCGGCCGAGCAGCGGGGGCTGGACAACGTGCAGTTCCACGACGAGATCGATCCGGCCGAGATTCCGGCGCTGTACGCGCAGTGCCATGTTGGCTTGGTGGCGCTGGACCCCAGGCACCGAACCCACAACATACCCGGCAAGTTTCTTTCCTACATGTGGGCAGGATTGCCGGTATTGGCAAGCATCAATCGGGGCAACGACCTGGCGGCAATGATCCGGCAGTCTGGCGTGGGCCGTGTCTGCGAGGAGCATGAGGTCGCGCCCTTGAAGCAAGGAGCCGAGGAAGTACTGAAGCTGATTGTGGAGGATGGCCATGGTCTGCAGCGTCGCTGCCGCCAACTTGCTGCGGATCTTTTTTCGCCGGAAGCGGCCGCCCGGCAGATCGTTGCGGGATTGAGGGCATGAACATACGTCGCCTTGGCTCTGCATTGCTCGACGATCTGGTGGACAGGGCGGCGACTTCGCCGCGACTCCGCCAGCACGCCAATCTGCATACATCCTATTCGGAGCCCTGCCAGCGCCTGTTCAACGCCATCGGTGTGGACAGCTACATCCGTCCGCATCGTCACCAAGCCGACCCAAAGACCGAAACACTGCTCGCCGTGCGCGGGCGATTGACACTGGTGCTCTTCGACGAGCAGGGGCATGTGATTGAGGCCGTCGAATTCTGCGCGGCCGCGCATCAGTCTGGTTGCGAGGTCGGGGTGGAGCTGTCCCCTGGTGTCTGGCACACCGTGTTGGCCGAGGAGCCGGGATCAGTCCTGTTCGAGGTCAAGGCCGGGCCGTTTGAGCCGGTGTTGGCCAAGGAGTGGGCGCCGTGGGCGCCTGAGGAAGGCAGTGCAGAGGTGGCTGCCTATATGGCGCAGTTGCGTCGTGCGGTGAGAAGTATGAAAGAAGCATGAGTAGCTAGGCATTCATCATTGCGGGATTTCATACTTGGTGATGTGCTCGACATCTCGTCACAGAAAAAGCTACGGCAGACGATGGCAGTTGCAATCGAGAAAAAGAAATGCGTAGAACAAAGCGGGAAAGGAGATCCCGTTCAGTACCTAGGCTCTGGAATCTCTCAGCAAGATTTATGGAGGGCTTCGAAAGAACGTGGCGTGACCGGCGCTAGCAACCTGAAGTCGGCAAGGGGTGCTTTGTAAGTCACGCAGCCACGAAAGAAGCAAAATCACGCGACGCTGAGCCCGGCAGGCAAGGGCTGTGCTGAGTTTTTGTCCAGATAATTACAAGAGGGGGCATGCATGATATTTTTGATGGTGGTCAGCTTTGGCATTGCATTGGTTGCGTCAGTCGTTCTGATCCGGTGGGCGCGGAGTCACGCTGAGCATTACGAGTATGACAAGCCGCAGCGATTTCACACTGGGGCTGTCCCCCGCTTGGGCGGGCTGGGCCTGCTCATTGGCATGTTGTCGGCCTGGATCGTTGCAGCTTGGTCGGCCACCGGGTGGGAAGCGCTGAACACCAACCTTGGCTGGACAGCAGTTGCTTCCTGGGCGGCGCTTGTCTTGCCGGCCGTTTTGGGCGGAGCCTATGAGGATGTGACACAGCGCTTGGCGGTCCGCTACCGGTTAGTCCTGACCGCCATGTCCGCCGCTCTCGCTTGCTGGCTGATGGGCTTGAGCGTGGCTCGGCTGGGTTTGCCCGGCATCGATGCAATGTTGATTGCATTCCCTTGGCTCGGTGTCGCCTTCGCCATCTTCGCTATCTGCGGGCTACCCCACGCTTTCAACATTATTGATGGCTACAACGGCCTGGCCGGTACAGTCGCGCTGCTGATAGGCCTCGCGCTGGCTCATGTCGCCCTTCAGCTGGGGGACCGGCAGCTCGCGGCCGTCGTGCTGTGCATGGTCGGGGCAACCGCCGGATTCCTGGTCTGGAACTATCCGCGCGGGCTGATCTTTGCTGGGGACGGCGGAGCCTACCTCTGGGGCGTGGTGATTGCCGTGGTGAGCATTTCGCTGGTGCAGCGCCACGAGCAGGTATCCCCGTGGTTTCCCATGCTGCTGTTGATCTATCCGGTCTGGGAGACGGTTTTTTCGATCTACCGCAAGCTGGCCCGCGGCGTTTCGCCCGGGGTGGCGGACGCCTTACATTTTCACCAACTGATCTATCGTCGGATAGTCCGTGGGGTCTTCCACGATGATGCCTCGCGCCGCATGCTGATGCGCAACAACCGCACTTCCCCCTACCTCTGGGGGTTCACCTTGCTGACCGTGGTTCCAGCAGTTATTTTCTGGAACAACACAGTGGTGTTGATGATCTTTTGTGCATTATTCAGTGTTACCTACGTCGTGGCGTATCTGATGCTTGTACGTTTCAAGGTGCCACGCTGGTTGCGCCGTTGACCGTTGACGCTGGTGATTGCGGCACAATTCAAGGCAATCAGTTGGATCCAGCAACCATGACCACCCCCTCAGCCCCCCACGCCAAGGCCGACATCCTGGCCCAGGCCCTGCCCTATATCCGCAAGTTCCATGGCAAGACCATGGTGATCAAGTACGGTGGCAATGCCATGACCGATCCGGCCCTGCAGGCCGCCTTTGCCGAGGACGTGGTGCTGCTCAAGCTCGTGGGCATCAATCCGGTGGTGGTGCATGGCGGCGGTCCGCAGATCGAGACAGCGCTCAAGCGCCTGGGCAAGAAGGGCGAGTTCATCCAGGGCATGCGCGTGACCGATGCCGAGACCATGGAAGTGGTCGAGTGGGTGCTGGCTGGCGAGGTTCAGCAGGACATCGTGGGTCTGATCAACCAGGCCGGCGGCAAGGCTGTGGGCCTGACCGGGCGCGACGGCGGCCTGATCCGGGCCAGGAAGCTGCGCATGCTGGACCAGCAGGACCCGAGCA